>CAXIAS010000064.1:0-14122 GCA_964022195.1 uncultured Roseobacteraceae bacterium | reverse complement strand
GGCTGCCGTATATCGCGTCGCTGGGTGTCGATGCGATCTGGATCAGCCCGTTCTTTCGGTCCCCGATGAAGGACTTCGGCTATGATGTCAGCGATTATTGCGACGTCGATCCGATGTTCGGCACGCTTGCCGATTTCGATGCTGTGGTCGAGGCGGCCCATGGTTTGGGCATACGGGTGATGATTGATCTGGTGCTTAGCCATACCTCTGACCAACACGCGTGGTTCGCACAATCGCGGACCGGTTGCGACAATGACAAATCCGACTGGTATGTCTGGGCCGACCCGAAACCTGATGGCACACCGCCCACCAACTGGCTGTCGATCTTTGGCGGCCCTGCGTGGCAATGGGACGGGCGGCGGATGCAGTATTACCTGCACAATTTCCTGACCAGCCAGCCCGACTTGAACTTCCATAACACACAGGTCCAAGACGCGCTGTTGGATGTGGCGCGGTTCTGGTTGGAACGCGGGGTCGACGGGTTCCGGCTGGATACGATCAATTTCTACTTTCACGACCAGCAGCTGCGCGACAACCCGCCGCTGCCCGCCGATCAGCGCAACGCGACAATCGCGCCGCAGGTAAACCCCTATAACCACCAGATGCACGTCTACG
This sequence comes from uncultured Roseobacteraceae bacterium, assembly GCA_964022195.1. Taxonomy (GTDB): domain Bacteria; phylum Pseudomonadota; class Alphaproteobacteria; order Rhodobacterales; family Rhodobacteraceae; genus Yoonia. The sequence continues at coordinate 13,507 of CAXIAS010000064.1, read as the reverse complement.
ACCGGAACCGGCCTGAAAATCTGGGGTTCTTGCGGCGGCTACGGGCGGTGATGCAGCCCTATGGCGCCGCCGCCGTTGGCGAGGTCGGTGATGCCCAAAAAGGGTTGGAAATCATGGGCGATTACACCGCCGGCGATGATCTGATGCACATGTGCTATGCGTTCGAATTCCTGACCAACGATATGCCCGACGCGGCCTATATCGCGGATGTTATGGCCCGCGTGGATCAGGTGGCGGCGGATGGCTGGCCTTGCTGGGCGTTTTCCAACCACGACGTGGTGCGCCACGCGACCCGCTGGGGCGAAGACCTGAACGCACAACGGCTGATGACGACGATGATGATGTGCTGGCGCGGCTCGGCGTGCATTTATCAGGGCGAAGAGCTGGGTCTATCGGAGGCCGACGTCGGCTTTGAGGATCTGCAAGACCCCTACGGGATCGAATTCTGGCCCGAATTCAAAGGCCGAGACGGGTGCCGCACCCCGATGGTCTGGGAGCGCGACAATCGCAACGGCGGGTTCAGCCAAGGCGCCCCTTGGCTGCCTGTCTCATCCGCTCAACTAGCCAAGGCCGTCTCTGCCCAACACGACGATCCAGACGCTTTGCTGCATCACTATCGCCGCGCGATCGCCTTGCGCCACGCGCATCCGGCGCTGGCTGTGGGGAAACACGACGGGATCAAGGCGGATGGCAACATCGTCTCGTTCACCCGCAGTCTGGACGGGCAGGACCTGTTCTGCGCGTTTAACTTAGGGGGCGAGGCGGCCCTTGTTGCCGTGCCCGATGGTCAATGGGCTGCGCTAGGGGCGGATCTGGGTGCGCTACAAGACATCAGCGCGGGTCAGATAGCCTTGGGTGGATGGCAAGCCATCATCGCGCAACGCATTTCATAAGATAGACGGGGAATTAACAAAATGGCCGACCTCAAGCTTACGGATATAGCCAAAACCTACGGCCGTTCTGTTGACGTCCTCAAACATATCAACCTTGATATTCAACGCGGCGAACTGATCGTTTTTGTCGGCCCGTCGGGCTGCGGAAAATCCACCCTGCTACGCATGATCGCAGGTCTGGAAAAAATCACCGACGGGGTGTTGGAAATCGATGGCCAAGTTGTCAACGATGTGCCGCCCGCTCAGCGGGGGATCGCGATGGTGTTCCAATCCTACGCCTTGTATCCGCACATGACGGTGCGCGAAAACATGTCGTTTGCGCTGAAATTAGCCAAAAAACCCAAGGCGGAAATCGACGAGGCCGTAAACCGAGCCGCCCAGATCCTGCAGTTGGACGACTACCTTGACCGGCTGCCCAAGGCCTTGTCCGGCGGCCAGCGCCAGCGGGTTGCAATCGGTCGGTCGATTGTGCGTGACCCCAAGGTGTATCTGTTCGACGAGCCGCTCTCGAACCTTGATGCCGCGCTGCGGGTCGCCACGCGGATCGAGATCGCCCAGCTCAAGGAATCAATGCCAGACTCCACGATGATCTATGTGACCCACGATCAGGTCGAGGCGATGACCTTGGCCACCCGCATCGTTGTTCTGGCCGACAAAGGAATAGCCCAAGTCGGCACGCCGCTGGAATTATATGAACGCCCCCAGAACGAATTTGTGGCGCAGTTCATCGGCTCGCCCGCGATGAACCTGCTGGCGGGTGAAATTGTTGAAACAGGGGCGCAAACTCTGGTGCAGCTGGATGGTGGAGGGCGCGTCGCCTCGGCTGTGCCTACGCAGGGCGCGGACATGGGGCTGCGCGTCAATATCGGTATTCGCCCCGAGGACATGATCACCAGCACGGGCGCCGATTACGCCTTTGAAGGCCGCGTCAACATCACCGAGGCGCTGGGCGAAGTGACATTGCTGTATTTCGACAAGGTTGGTGAAAACGACGCGGTTGTTGGCAAGCTGGCTGGCATTCACACAGGCCTGCGCGGCACATCGGTGCGGATGTCCGCGGACCCCGCCAAGGTGCAGATATTCCACAACGGTCAGTCGCTTTATTACCGCTAGGCCACGCGTCTTAACGGTTGCGATACCATTTGCCGTTCCGGCGCACGAAATCTTCGATCGCGGCGCCCAAACCGCCCAATTGCCGGCCTTTTAGGTGAAAATACCCCGCCAGCGCGCCCAAAAACGCGCCCAGACAGTCGACGATCAGGTCCCACATAGTGTCGGTCAGCCCGCTCTTTTGCATGCTCATGCCGAATGTCTGGTCCATAGCAAATTCGAATATTTCCCAAACCGTTCCTATCGCGATGGCCACGGCAAACGACAAAATCGCGATTGCAAACGGCGGCGCGGCGAAACGGTCGCCTTCGAACAACATAAAGATGAACAAGAACCCGATCAGCCCGAACCCCATGGCCGAACCAAAGTGCAGCGCCACATCCCACCAGACGAACCGTTCGTAGAAATCGAAAACTTCGCCCAAAAACAGGGTCCCGAATGTGAAGAACACAATCGCAAGCAGGAACGACGGCGGCAGGTCAATTCCGATCCAACGGGCAAAGCGGGTCGGAGTCGTCGTCAGCACAAATGTGACTGTGGCCACAAAAACCACCGACCAGCGGCCCTCGTAGACACCGCCGATGGCGGCGATAATCAGCACAAACTGGATCATTTTGACGAATAACTGCGGCTTTGGCATGGGGCTGCCCCTTCGCGTTGCGTATCTTGGACCCTATCTTAAAGGAATGAGCAACGCAGATCAAAACCGCATCCGACTGGGCAGCTATAATATCAGGGCCGGATTGGGCACGGATATGCGGCGCGATCCTGACCGGACCTTGGCGGCAATTGACGCGCTGAACCTTGATGTGGCGGTTCTGCAAGAAGCGGATTTCCGGATGGGCGCGCGGCCCACGGCGCTGCCTGTCCAGTCGCTGATGCAGACAACCGGATTGGTGCCGATTAGCCAGCGCGCGGGGTCCGATAGTCTGGGCTGGCACGGGATTGGCATTTTGGCCAAACCGGATGTTGTGGTGCAAGACGTGGCAAGGTTCGATTTGCCGGGGCTAGAGCCGCGCGGCGCCTTGTTGGCGGAGCTGGACACAAGCATCGGGCCATTGCGCGTGATCGGAGTGCATCTGGGGCTGCTGCGGCGGTCGCGCCGCGCCCAGTTAAGCCACCTGCGCGACATCATTGCAGACCGCGCGTCTATGCCCACGGTCATGGCAGGGGATTTCAATGAATGGAGCCTGCGGCGCGGGCTGGGGCGGTTGAATGCCGACTACCGGATCGTGACACCGGGGCCCAGTTTTCCGTCGCGCTATCCTGCGTTGTCACTGGACAGATTTGTGCATTCGGACGACCTGATGGTCAGCGCCGAGCCGGTGCGACGGAGCAAACGGGGCCCACACGCCAGCGACCATCTGCCAATCGTGGCGCATATCCACCGCAATAGGCATATCCAAACCGGTTAAGGTTTCGGCGCGGCGGCTATTCCAACCCCTGCAGGATGTCATCCAACACCTGATCAATCTCGGACACCGGGCCCGGATCGACGTTGTTGCTATCGGCTTCGATGATGTTTCCGCCAGAGCCGCTGGGTGGTGCTTGCATCGGCAGCGCAACAGGCTGCTGGCCAGCCAGAACGCGGGTCATCGTTTCGCGCCAGATGTCGGCAGGCAGGCTGCCTCCGGTGACCTTGTTCAGGGGGCGGTTGTCGTCATATCCCATCCAGACACCGGTGACGTAATCGCCGGTAAAGGCGATAAACCATGCATCACGGGCGGCTTGGGTGGTGCCGGATTTACCCGCGATTTGCCAGCCGTCGATCTGGGCGCGTTTGCCTGTGCCTTGCTCGACCACCTGATGCATCATCCATGTCAGTTCGCGCGCGGCGCGTTCGCTGATCACACGCTCGCCGATACCTGTGCCCGCGTTGTCCATCAGCGGTTCTTGGTCGCCTTTGAACCGCAGTTCGATCAGGCCGTAAGGGGTCACCGAAGAGCCGCCGTTCAAAATGCCTGCAAAGGCGCCGGTCATCTCGGTCAACGTGCTTTCGGAGACACCCAGCGCCAGCGCGGGACCTGACGCCAGATCGCTTTCGATGCCAAACCCGGTGGCGACATTGCGCACCATTTCGCGGCCCATTTGTTCGGACAGGACGACGGCAGGAATGTTGCGACTTTCGGCGATGGCTTGGGTCAGTGTGACGGGGCCCTTGAACTTGCGATCATAGTTTTCGGGGCACCATTCGCCTGATCCGCGAATGTTCCAGCAAGTCGGATCATCCGTGACAAAATCGGTCGGCCTCATGCCCAATTCCAAGGCCGTGGCGTAGACAAACGGCTTGAACGCGGATCCGGTTTGGCGGCGGGCTTGGGTGGCGCGGTTGAACGCGCCTGTCACCGTATTATCGCGTCCGCCCACCATGGCGCGGATGGCACCGTCAGCGGACATCACGACCACAGCGGCCTGCGCCTCGGATCCTTCGCGGACCTTGTTGTCAAACACCCATTTCAAACCCTCTTCGGCGGCTTTTTGGATGCGGCGGTCCAACGTGGTGCCGATCACCACATCCTCGGTTGTATTGCGGGTGAAAAATTCGGGCCCGCTGGCCATGACCCAATCGGCGAAATAGCCGCCTGCCTTTTGCTCGGCTGAGGCGGATAGGGTCGCGGGGTTGGCTTTGGCCTCGGCGGCGGCAGAGGACGACAGGTAGCCCTGCGCCTCCATCAGGTTGATGACGATATTCGCGCGGGTTTGAGCGCGGCCCAGATTGCGTGTCGGCGCGTTGGCTGACGGGGCAGGCAGCAGGCCGGACAACATCGCCCCCTCGGCGGGGGTCAATTGGGCAGCGGATTTGCTGAAATAGCGTTGCGACGCGGCCTCGAACCCGCGTGACCCTGCGCCCAGATAAGCGCGGTTCAAATAGATCGTCAGGATGTCGTCCTTGGTGTAGGCAAATTCCATTCCCATGGCGAAAACGGCTTCTTTGACCTTGCGCCACAGGGTGGTGCGGCGGCAATCGGCTTCGTATTTCGCTTCGGTGGCCCAGGTGTTGGGGTCGTAAGGCACGCCCAGGCACAACAGCTTTGCGACCTGCTGGGTGATGGTTGACCCCCCGTTGCCGGACAGCGGCCCGCGCCCCGCGCGCAAGTTGATCCGAATGGCCGATGCGATGCCGCGCGGCGAGACGCCAAAGTGGCGATAGAACCGCTTGTCCTCAGAGGCGACGACTGCGTTTTTCAGGTGCTTGGACACGGTGTCGGTGGTGATCATCCCGCCGAATTGATCCCCGCGCCATGCGAATATGTCGCCGCTGCGATCCGTCATCGTGACCGAGCCGCGCGCGCGGCCGTCAATCACTTGCTCAATCGGGGGCATCTGACTGGCAAAATAATAGATGCCAATCGCCAATATCACCGTCATCACAACTGTGCCGCGCCAGATCAGGCGCCACAGTAGCGTCAGCACCCATTTGATCATGGTCAGGATCGTATGAACCAACCATGCAATCGGCCCGCGTTTGACCGCGGGTTTGCGCGCGGGTTTGCGGCGTGCGGGTTTCTTTTTCGGGGCCGGTGTTCCATATCGCTTGTCCGCGACCAAAGGCCCACGTTTGCTACCATTACCACTCATACGACTGCCCTAGCGAGATTTTCTCATTTTGGGCTACTCTATCCGATCCGGCCACGGTTGTAAGGGGCCGATTACAGCGCCGCTGACGAAAGAATGTACAGCCATGCCGCGCGATTGCCGCCGATTTTTTGCGAAAAATCGATAGGCGGCGCAATTTTCTGTCGCTGAGCGGGCAAGATTGGACGTAATGCGCAATGACATTCACAAATTGTGAGGTATTTTTGCGCAGAAACGAATCCATTCCATATTTGCCGGAGCTGCCCAAATGATCCAGACACCTTACCTATTGTTCCTCGGCGACGCGCCTGACCAACTGGCCGCAAAGGTCGCCCAAGGGATCAAGGACTGGCGTCCTGAAAACGCCGTGGGCCAGTTCCGTTTGGATGGCTGCGGTGCGGATGTCGGTCTGGGCGACATGACGCTTCAAGAGGGTCTGGATGCGGGCGCCAAGACGCTGGTGATTGGCGTGGCCAATCGTGGCGGCGTGATTTCGGACGCATGGAAAGAGGTGTTGGTCGAGGCGCTGAACCTTGGCTATGACATCGCGTCGGGCCTGCATAACCTGCTGCGCGACGAAAACGAGCTGATGGCAGCCGCGCGGGTGAACGGGCGCACGTTGTTTGATGTGCGCATTCCGTCTGTTGCCTATCCGATCGCGAATGGCACCAAGCGCACGGGTAAACGGTGTCTGGCCGTTGGCACCGACTGTTCGGTGGGCAAGATGTATACCGGTCTGGCAATGGATGCCGAGATGCAGAAACGCGGCATGAAAACGACGTTCCGTCCAACCGGCCAAACAGGTATCCTGATCACCGGCGGCGGTGTTCCACTGGACGCGGTTATCGCCGATTTTATGGCCGGAGCGGTTGAATATCTGACCCCTGACAACGACGCGGATCACTGGGACCACATCGAAGGGCAGGGCAGCCTGTTCCACGTATCCTATTCCGGTGTGACCATGGCCTTGATCCACGGCGGCCAACCCGACGCCATCGTTCTGGCACACGAGCCGACCCGCACCCATATGCGCGGTCTGCCCGACTATGACCTGCCCTCGCTAGAGGCGTTGCGCGATATGGTTCTGCCGATCGCCCGAATTGCCAACCCTGATGTCAAAGTCGTGGGCGTTTCTGTCAATACGCAGCATTTGTCCGACGATGAATTCGAAGGATACCTCGCAGGGGTTGAGGCACAAATGGGTCTGCCCGCTGTCGATCCGTTCCGTCAAGGCGCTGGTCGTCTGGTTGATGCGCTTGACGCGATCTGATCTGGTATCCCTGCCGCAGGTTGCGATACCATCGGCGGGGATATGATACGAACCACAGGGGCAGAATCCATGGAAATCAGCGTCCGCGAGGATAGCTTCAAGCTTGCGCAGGTGTTTACAATTTCGCGCGGATCACGAACGCAGGCGGATGTCCTGACGGTGACCGTCAATGTGGATGGGGTGACCGGACGCGGCGAATGCGTGCCCTATGCACGGTATGATGAAACACTTGCATCAGTCACGGACCAGATAAACGGGTTCACCGGTGCATGGGCCGATTTGCCCGACGCGCTGCCCGCAGGGGCCGCGCGCAATGCGCTGGATTGTGCGTTTTGGGACCTTGCTGCGAAACAAGCTGGCAAACGGGTCTGGGATCTGTTGGAACTACCAACCCCACGCCCCGAAATCACGGCCTATACATTGTCGCTGGCCGAGCCCGATGCGATGATGGCGCAAGCGGCCAAAAACGCGCACCGTCCGCTGCTCAAGATCAAGCTGGGGACCCCCGATGATATGGCGCGGCTAGAGGCCGTGCGCCGTGGCGCGCCGGATGCGCCGATTATCGTGGATGCGAACGAAGGTTGGGACGCAGATGTCTACGCCGATCTAGCGCCGCATCTGATCCGGCTTGGGGTCAGGATGGTCGAACAACCGCTGCCTGCGGGGGCCGACGACATGCTGTTGGAAATCGCGCGCCCGTTGCCCGTTTGCGCAGATGAAAGCTGCCATGACCGCAGCAGCCTGCCTGCGCTGCGCGGCAAATATGACATGGTGAATATCAAGCTGGACAAAACCGGCGGCCTGACCGAGGCGCTGGCGCTGAAAACCGACGCAATTGCGCAAGGCTATGACGTGATGGTCGGCTGTATGGTCGGCTCTTCGCTGGCAATGGCGCCTGCCACTATTGTGGCCCAAGACGTGGCCTTTACCGATCTGGATGGTCCTTTGCTGCTGGCCGAGGACCGCGATACACCTTTGAAATTTGATGATGCGGGGGTTCATGCCCCCGACGCAGCCTTGTGGGGATAATCTGATGCGCACTGTATATCTGAATGGCGACTATGTGGCCGAGACCGAGGCCAAGGTTTCAATCTTTGATCGCGGGTTCCTGATGGCCGATGGGGTCTATGAGGTGACAACCGTTCTGGACGGCAAGCTGATCGACTTTGACGGCCACGCCATCCGGCTTCAGCGTTCACTGGACGAGCTGGGCATGGGCAACCCGATTTCCAAGGACGACCTGTTAGAGGTTCACCGCGAACTGGTGCGCGTCAATGAAATCGACCAAGGCATGATCTACCTTCAGATCACGCGCGGCGCCCCTGATGACCGCGACTTTACCTACCCTAGCGCCGACACACCGCAGACAATTGTTCTGTTTACGCAAAACAAACCCGGCCTTGCCGAAAGCCCCGCCGCCCAAAAGGGCATCAAGGTGATCAGCATCGAAGACCAGCGCTGGGCGCGACGCGACATCAAAACCGTGCAATTGCTGTATCCGTCCATGGGCAAGATGATGGCCAAAGCCGCGGGCTGTGACGATGCATGGATGGTCGAGGACGGACACGTCACCGAAGGCACATCCAACAACGCATATATCATCAAGGGCAACGCGATCATCACCCGCCATCTGGGCAATGAAATCCTGCACGGGATCACCCGCGCCGCCGTCTTGCGGTTCGCGCGCGAGGCGCAGATGACCGTTGAGGAACGCAGCTTTACCATCGAAGAAGCACAAGGCGCCGATGAGGCGTTTATTACTTCTGCCAGCACCTTTGTGATGCCTGTGGTTGAAATCGACGGCGCACCCGTCGGCGCGGGGCAGGTCGGCCCGATCGCCACACGCCTGCGCGAAATCTACCTAGAAGAAAGCCGCAAGGCCGCGGTCTAAGCCTTCTCTTGGAAACAAAAAGGACCGCTCGGCCTGACTGGCCGCGCGGTCCTTTTTTTCGTCTCTTGTGTCGTCGCGATTAGCTGCCGCTATTGATGATCGTAATATCGGTAGGGTCCACGTCAGACGCCAGAACATTCTCTAATACGAACATCAGGCGGTCGCCGTATTTGATCAACGTGTTCTCGCCGTCGGCCTCGATGGTCACGGGCAAGGCGATGGCCTCTATCGGTAGTGGGATTGTGATGATCAGCGCTTCGTTCGCGGGATCGAAATCCTCGATCGTTACGGCGTCGTCACTGGCGTGGTCAAACACGCCGTAGAATGTATCGATGCCCAGCCCGCCTGTAACAACGTCACCATCGTCGGCGTAAATGCGGTCATTACCTTGGCCGCCGTCAATTTCGTCGGCCTGACCGTCTTGTTGTGTGCTGTCCTCGCCGTGCAGTTCGTCATCGCCAAAACCACCATTGATGATGTCAAACCCGCCGCGCCCGTGGATATAGTCAGCCCCCAGATTGCCGTTCAGCAAATCGTCACCGGCGCCCGCAGCGATATAGTCATTGCCATGACCAGAGTTGATTTGCATGTCGCGGCCCTCGGTGGCCTCGGCAGAGCCGTCCTCGAATGTGATCCGGTCGTCGCCACCGCGCGAATAAACCTGCGAAACATTATCAGGAATGGTGATGTCTTCATCTGCTTCTGTTCCGAACAGAACTGCTGCGCTGGGGTTCTGGAATGTATTCGTTGGAATCTCGGTCACATCAGACAAAATGGCGACCACGTCACCCTCTAACAGAATGTTCAGATCGGTGCCGTTTTCGGCCACTTCGGTCGAAATGGTTTCAACAAACACAGGGGTGCCGTCTTCGCCGCGGATCACAATACGCTCGCCGACTTCCCAGTCGGTGATTGTGACAGGGTCGGCGCCTTCGAACACAGTGACGCCAAACTGGTCAAAAATATCGTTGTTCTGACCGCCGTTCTGGCCGCCGCTCAGCACGTCCCCATCATCACCCTCAAGAGTATCGGCACCCCAGCCGCCGAACAGCGCATCAGGGGTTCCGCGATCGTCTTGGGCGTCGACGCCATTCAACAGATCCCAGCCGCTGTCGCCAAACAGCGCGTTGGTGCCTACCGCATCAGTCAACCGGTCCGCTCCGTTGCCGCCGCGGATCAGGTCATTGCCGGCCTGATCTTCGGGTGTGCCGATGCTGCCGTCTTCACTGGACGAGGAATCATTGCCCGCGCCCATGAAAATACGATCATCGCCCGCCCCGCCTGTGGCAACGTCATTTCCGCCACCCAAGTACAGGTGCTGCACGCCGTCTTCGCCGGCGTAGACATCATCGGTGCTGCCGAAATTCGCGTTAGGGTTGCCGTCATTGATGCCGTCACCGCCACCACCGCCGCCATCGTTATCGTCGCCGGTCAGCAAAAAAGTCAGGCCGAGGATGGCCAGAATTGGCAGAATAAGCAGTTCCATGAAACAAAAATCCCCTAAACGTTTGCGCAAATTAGGGTTGTTTCAACATCGAGAGTCAAGCTTACCCCCGATGTTCGTTAAAATAACGTTAATTGTGGCGGGTTTTTTTGAACAATACCCCGCCCTGCCGCGCATTGTTTCCGAATTTGCCTCAGTGATCCGGGTGGGCGGCCCCAAATTTTTCTTTGGCAGAATCAGTGGCTTCGGTCTGATAGTTGGCCTTCCATTCGTCCATCGTCATCCCGTAAAATGCCTCGCGTCCGGCGGCCTTGTCCATCTCGATCCCGCGCTCGTTCGCGGCCTCTTGATACCAGCGGGCCAGACAATTGCGGCAAAAACCGGCAAGGTTCATCATGTCGATATTCTGCGCATCTGTGCGGTCTTGCATCAGGTGTTTTTGCAGACGGCGAAAGGCGGCGGCTTCGACTTCTAGCTGGGTTTGTGCGTCCATGATGTCCTCTTGTCGCTACAGGCCGCTTTGGGCCAATACGGTTGTTAGAATGGGGGCTAGCCGGTCCGCCCACAAGGTCTGACCAGCGTCGTCTTTGATCAGGTCATTGCGCAATTCGATCAACACATTCGGACGACCCGCCCGCAAGGCGTGGCGGTCAACGCTGTCGCCGGGCAGGTGGCCGCTATAGGGTTCGTTGTCCCCGACACACCAGCCCTGAGCCTGACACGCGGCCAGAAACGGCAGCGCAAGTCGGTCGTCATGGGCGTATAGCACCCCGATTTCCCAAGGCCGCAGGTCGCGCCCGCGCAGTTGCGGGGTAAAACTGTGAATGGCGCATACGACGGTATCCTCGCGCCGCGACACCAACTGGCCGTAAGCCGCGTGATAGGGGCGGTGCAGCATGTCCAAGCGGCGCTCGGTTTCGACGTCGTCGGCGTGGCGATTGGCAGGGATGATCGTGCCGTCATATAGCTTCATCAATAGGGTCGGATCGTCTTCGCCCCTGTTGGGGTCAATCACCAACCGCGAAAAGTCGGACAAGATCGCAGGGCTGTCCAACAGCGTCGCCAGCTTGCGCGTGACGCCCGCCGCGCCGATGTCATAGGCGATGTGGCGCTGCATATCGGACGCGGGCAGGCCCAGATCGCCACCGCCGATCCAGTCAGGCACCCGATTGGTTGCGTGATCACAGGTGACCACCCAGCGACCCGCGCGGTTTTCACCTTCAATTCCATGGCTTAGTTCTGTCATCTGACCTGTCATTCAATTGTCACAGCATTTAGGCTAGTTGTGATGTGAAATGAAATGGGTAATAAGACCCGAGACAAGAATGTTAGCGGTAACATAGCCGCTTTGATCCCAGAGGATACCGAATGAAACGCCACCGCAATGTCAAGATTGTCGCCACGCTTGGCCCCGCGTCCAATGACTATGAGATGATCCGCGCCCTGCATGAGGCCGGCGCGGACGTGTTCCGCCTGAACATGAGCCACGGCGACCACGAAGAAATCCGCGTGCGACATGGCATCATCCGCAAGGTCGAAAAGGATCTTAACAGCCCGATTGGTATTCTGGCCGATCTACAGGGGCCGAAATTGCGGGTCGGGGTGTTTGCCAATAGCGAAGAAGAGCTGGTCGCAGGCGCGCCGTTCCGGTTGGATCTAGACGACGCCGAGGGAACAGCCACCCGCGTGCAACTGCCCCACACGGAAATCTTTGACGCGCTGGAACCGGGTGCGCATCTGCTGGTCAACGATGGCAAGATCAAGCTGCGGGTCGTGGACTGCGGCCGTGACTTTGCCGATTGCGAAGTCGTCGTGGGCGGCACCATTTCCAACCGCAAGGGTGTGAATGTGCCCGATGTGACCCTGCCTGTTGCCGCGCTGTCGGAAAAAGACCGTCGCGATCTTGAATTTGTCTGCGAACTGGGTGTTGACTGGCTGGCTTTGTCCTTTGTCCAGCGGCCTGCCGATGTCCACGAGGCCCGCGAACTGGCCAAAGGCCGCGCCGCGATCCTGTCCAAGATCGAAAAACCGAACGCGGTCAAAGTATTCGACGACATCCTAGCCGTGTCGGATGGCATCATGGTTGCCCGTGGTGATCTGGGCGTCGAACTGCCTGTCCAAAACGTGCCGCCGATCCAGAAACAACTGGTGCGTAAATGCCGCGCGGCGGCCAAGCCGGTGATCGTGGCCACGCAGATGCTGGAATCCATGATCGAATCCCCGATGCCGACACGGGCCGAAGTATCCGATGTTGCCACCGCAATTTACGAGGGCGCGGATGCCATCATGTTGTCGGCGGAATCGGCGGCGGGAAACTATCCGATCGAGGCGGTGACCACGATGAACAACGTCGCAGGCGAGGTCGAATCCGACCCCACCTATACCGACATCATCGAGGCATCGCGCAGGGCCGACCGCAAAACTGTGGCTGACGGCATTGTCGCCGCCGCCCGCGAGATTGCCGAGACAACCGACGTCAAGGCGATCTGCTGCTTTTCCCAGTCGGGAACCACCGCCTTGCTGGTTGCCCGCGAACGGCCCCGAGTCCCGATTATCGCACTGACCAGCCTAGAAAACACCGCTCGGCGGTTGTGCCTGTCATGGGGCACGAACTGTGTCGTGACTGGTGATGTGGATCGTTTCAAAACCGCCGTTGTTGCGGCTGTTCGTGCGGCGTTGGATCAAAATCTGGCGACCAAATCGGACATGATTGTTGTGACCGCGGGCGTTCCATTCAACACGCCAGGGTCGACAAACATCCTGCGGGTCGCCCCCTGCGACGAACGATTGATCTTTGCCGCTGATGTAGATTAAACTCGGGCGCGTTAGAGCCGAGGGTAAGCGTTATGGATATGGACCTGATTTTTGTAGTGGGCTGCATCATTTTGGTGTTTGCAATTCCGGCTATTATCAGCGCCTTTTCCGATGGCCGCACGCCGCGGTATCCGGCGATGATCATCATGATCGGCGGGATATTGGTCTATTATGCGGTGAATGAACGGCCGGGGGCCTATAATTTTGACACCGCGCCCGATGTTTTCTTGCGCGTTGTGGCCAAATTCATCGGCTAAAAACGCTTGCGTCTATCGGGGCATCCGCCTATAGCAGCCACTCAACCCGCGCGTCCGGCCAATATGGCATGCCGAGTCGCGTTTATCGACCGACCCAAAGAGGAGACGGAAATGCCGAAGATGAAAACGAAATCGAGCTGCAAAAAGCGGTTCAAAATGACGGCCACTGGCAAAGTCAAAGCAGGTCAGGCCGGCAAACAGCACGGCATGATCAAGCGCTCTAACAAATTCCTCCGCAATGCCCGTGGCACA
>CAXIAS010000063.1:0-15203 GCA_964022195.1 uncultured Roseobacteraceae bacterium | reverse complement strand
CAGGCGGTTGGGGTTAACTCCTGCAAACCGTGCGGCCTTGGGGCTTTGGCCTGACAAACGGACGTGAAACCCAAACATATGGCGGGCCAGTGTGACATAGGCAAAAATGACCGCAATCAGGGCGGCGATCACCCCCCAGTGAAGACCGGACGGCTCGCTGATCCAGCTTGTTGCACTTGGGTATTGAGCCAGGTTCCGCGATCCGGGGAACCCCATGCCTTCGGGGTTGCGCAGCAGGCCTAATGCCATCGACGCCAAGAGTTGCTCGGCGACATAGACAAGCGTCAACGACGCCAAGATTTCATTGGTGCCGAAACGGACCCGCAACAGGCCCGGAATCATGGCCCAAATCAGCCCGCCTGCGGCGCCAGCCAAGACCATCAGTGGCAAAATCAGCCATAGGTCCACAGGATAGAACGCCAGTCCTACCGCCGCGCCGCAAATGGCGCCGATAATATATTGGCCTTCGGCGCCGATATTCCAAACCCCCGCGCGAAACCCGAACGACAGGCCAATCGCGATCAACACCAAGGGCGCGCCCTTGATCAGCAATTGTGGTCGGTAATACCATGCAAATTCTGAAAACAGCGGATCCCAAAAGATCGTGCGTATCGTTTCAAACGGGTCGCTACCGGGGGCGGTGAATAAAATGCCACCAAAGACCATGGTCAATAGAACCGCTAGAACCGGCGCCAGATACGCCCAAGCCTGACTAGGTTCGGCGCGCTTTTCCAAAGTGATCATTGTGCGGTTCCAATCTTCAGTTTGGCTAGATATCCGCTGCAAGCAGGGTCGTTAAGACGTGACATGAGCGACCTCCATATCGTGCGCGCCGCCCAGCATCAGGCCGATTTCTTCGATTGTTAGGCCCTGCGCGGGGCGAGGCGGCGACAGGCGGCCTTCGTTCAATGCGGCAAAATTGTCAGAAATTTCCATCAGCTCTTCTAGATCTTGGCTGATCACGACAACTGCTGCGCCTTTCGCAGCCAAATTTAGCAAAGCCTGCCTGATCGATGCGGCCGCCGATGCGTCGACGCCCCATGTGGGTTGGTTGACGATCAATACATCAGGCTGTTGCATGATTTCGCGGCCAATGACGAATTTCTGTAGATTGCCGCCTGACAGGGACCGAGCCGTATTGGCGGCCCCGGGTGTGCGAACGTCAAAGGTGCTGATTACGGCCTCGGCGAATTTTTCGGCTTTACGCCAGTTCACGAACCCGCGTTCCGTCAGATTTTTGCGGGTCGCGGCGGTCAGAACGGCGTTTTCGGTCAGGCTCATGTCAGGGGCCGCAGCATGACCGTTTCGTTCTTCTGGGGCAGCACACAACCCGATCGCGCGGCGGGCGTTAGGGGGGAGGGCGCCGATCTGTTGGCCGTTTAGCGTGACCATTGCGGGGTTTGTCCGCATTTCACCCGATAGGGCCGCGATTAATTCGTCCTGACCGTTACCCGCGACGCCGCCTATTCCCAAGACTTCGCCCTTACGGACTTCGACGGATATGTCGCGCAACGGTGTTCCAAATTGGTGCGGGGCTGGCGCGCTAAGTCCCGCAAGGGCAAGCGCAACATCCCCGGTTTCACGCCCTGTCTTGATCGGGACGAGCAGTTTGGCTCCGACCATCAGTTCGGCCATATCACCTGCAGAGGTTGATTTCGGGTCGCAGGTGCCGACGACTTGACCACGACGCAAGACAGTGGCCGCGTCACACAGGCTGCGGATTTCTTCCAATTTATGCGAGATATACAGGATGGACGTGCCCTCGGAGGCCAGTTTGCGCAGCGTCTC
This sequence comes from uncultured Roseobacteraceae bacterium, assembly GCA_964022195.1. Lineage (GTDB taxonomy): Bacteria > Pseudomonadota > Alphaproteobacteria > Rhodobacterales > Rhodobacteraceae > Yoonia. The sequence continues at coordinate 13,415 of CAXIAS010000063.1, read as the reverse complement.
GAACAGGATTTCCACCTCTTGCGGGGTTAGCACCGATGTCGGTTCGTCCATGATCAGAAGTTTGGGGTCTTGTAGCAGGCAGCGAATGATTTCGACCCGTTGCCGTTCGCCGGCTGACAGGTCCCCGACGATGCGCATCGGGTCCAGCGGCAGGCCGTATAGATCGGACACTATGCGCACGCGTTCCGCGACCTCGTCTTGCTTGGGCGGGTTTTCCATGCCCAGCGCGATATTCTCGGCAACATTGAGCGCATCGAACAGTGAAAAATGCTGGAATACCATCGCCACCCCAGCCGCCCGCGCCGCGCGTGGTTCGGCGGGGGCAAAGGGCGCGTCTTCTAGTGTCATGGTGCCGGTGTCAGGCTTTACCAAGCCATAAATCGCCTTGACCAATGTTGATTTGCCGGCGCCGTTTTCCCCCAACAAAGCATGGATTTCGCCGCGCCCGATATCAAAAGTCACGTCTTTGTTGGCAATAACACCCGGATAGGCCTTGGTGATCCCGTTAAGTGTGAGCAGGCTCATGAGGCGATCTCCCTTGGTGCGGCCATGGCTGGTGTTATCATCGCAGTTGCAACGCCGATTGCAATCTGCATCGGGTGTTTGCCAAGGCTCGGATCACCAATTGGACAGGTGATCAGTTCAATTGTGCGGGGCGAATGCCCCAAGTCGGCCAATCGTTTGCGAAAACGGGCCCGTTTGGTCGCAGAGCCGATCAATCCGACGCTCTGAAACGGGCGGGACAGAATCGCATGGCATAGAGCCAGATCAACGTCGTGCGAATATGTCATGATCAGATGTTCGGTGGCATCAGGGGCATGACGAACGATCAAGGCAGGGTCGGCTGCGACGAGCGGGGTCACCCCATTGGGCAATTGATCAGGAAAGCGGTCCGCGGCCACATCAATCAGTGTCACGTCGCAATCGGGCAATTCGGTCATAACCGCCGCGACCTGACGGCCGACGTGTCCTGCGCCGTATATCCAGACGGGTCGGCCGTGCGCCGCTTTGAACGGTTGGTTCAGGTCGTAACGCAGTTTCACTGAACCACCGCAGCATTGGCCCAGCGTAGGGCCCAGCGGCACGGTTTCGGTCGTTGTGCATTGGTTGTTCGCCAGCATTCTACGAGCGGCGGTCATTGCATGCCATTCAAGGGCGCCGCCGCCGATCGTCCCTTGGATATGGTCTGGATAAACCAGCATTTGCGTGCCTGCGTTCCGTGGCGCTGACCCTGCCGTGCAATCAATTGTAACCCGAACCCACGTCATCCGCGCGCCCGTTGCACTGCGGCCAGAACAGCTTCGGCTGTGGCAGGGGCCTGCAGGTCGGGATAGGCACCCCCACAAGCCGAGATAGCATCCGACAGCGCCAAGAATGCAGACACACCCAGCATGAACGGAGGCTCGCCCACGGCTTTGGACCGATAGACGGTTTGCGCCGGATTGGGTTGACCCCAAAGCGCCACGTTGAACACGTCAGGGCGGTCTGAACAGGCGGGGATTTTGTAGGTCGACGGGGCATGGGTGCGCAGGCGGCCCGTGTCGTCCCAAACCAGTTCCTCTGTCGTCAGCCAACCCGCTCCTTGCACATAGCCGCCTTCGACCTGACCGATATCCAGCGCGGGGTTCAATGACGCACCCGCATCATGCAAAATATCTGTGCGCAAAATACGGTTCTCGCCAGTCAACGTATCTATGACCACTTCTGTCACGGCGGCACCTTGGGCAAAATAGAAAAACGGCCGCCCTTGTCCTTTGATCCGGTCCCAAGCCAGATCGGGGGTCTTGTAAAAACCCGTGGCTGACAGGCTGATACGGTTTTGATACGCCAGCATCGCGGCCTCGGCAAAGCTGAGATCGGTATCACCAGCGGTCACGCGGCCATTTGCGAACTGCACCTGATCGGCGGCGACCGCGCAGTGATCCGCAAGGAATTCGGCCATCCTGTCGCGGATCGTATCGCAAGCAATCTGCACAGCCATTCCGTTCAGGTCGGTCCCCGAGGACGCCGCTGTTGCAGACGTATTGGGCACCTTCGCGGTGTCGGTCGCGGTGATCTTGATCGCATCAATGTCGATCCCGAATCGGGACGCCGCGACTTGGGCTACCTTTTGGAACAGGCCTTGCCCCATCTCGGTGCCACCATGGTTCAGATGAACCGAGCCGTCTTGATAGACATGAATCAACGCGCCGGCTTGGTTGAGGTGGGTCAAGGTGAACGAGATACCGAATTTGACCGGGCAAAACGCGATGCCGCGCTTAAGGACGGGTTGGGTTTTGTTCCAAGCCTCAATTTCGAGCCTTCGGTTGTGATAGTCCGACGAAGCCAAGAGAGTCTTGGTGAGGTCGTCCAAAATGAAGTCGGTGACCGGCATGCCGTATGGGGTTGTATTGTCGGCGTTAGCAGAACCCATCGCGGCATAATAATTCGCCTGACGGACCTTGATGGGATCGACCCCCAGATGGGCGGCCACGTGATCCATCACCCGTTCGACCCCGACAACGCCCTGAGGACCGCCGAACCCGCGATAGGCCGTGGCACTTTGGGTGTTGGTGCGCAGGCGGTGCGAGGTGATCCGAGCTGTTGGCAACAGATAGGCGTTGTCAGAATGTAGCATCGCGCGATCGGCGACTGGCAAAGACAAATCCATCGCCCAACCACAGCGGGTCATCTGCGTAAAGTCGATGCCGGTCAAACGGCCGCTTGCGTCAAACCCAACGTCGTAGTCGATGATGAAATCATGGCGCTTGCCCGTGATCATCATATCGTCATCGCGATCATAGCGCATTTTGCAGGCGCGCCCTGTCTGGCGGGCAGCCACGGCGCAGGCCACTGCCAATGCATTGCCTTGGCTTTCCTTGCCGCCAAACCCGCCGCCCATCCGGCGGACCTCGACACGGACTGCGTGCATCGGCACACCCAGTGCTTCGGCCACTTTGTGCTGGATTTCGGTCGGGTGCTGTGTCGAAGACTGCACGACCATATCGCCACCTTCTTGCGGCAGTGCCAACGCGGCTTGGCCTTCTAGGTAGAAATGTTCCTGCCCGCCCATTTCGATCCGACCCTGCAGACGGTTTGGCGCGGTTTGCAGCGCCTGATCCACGTCGCCTTTGGTCCAAACTCTTGGTTCGTCTTCGAACCGGCTGTCCGCAGCGAGGGCCTCTTGAACGGTTAGGATCGGGGTTCGTTCTGCAATCTTGATGCGACCAAGGCGCGCGGCCTTGCGGGCGTTCAGGTGGCTGTCGGCGACAACCAGAAACAACGGCTGCCCCAGATAATGCACAGCGTCTGTCGCCAGCAAGGGTTCGTCATGTGCTGACGGCGATACATCATTGTCGAACGGCAGGTCCGCGGCGGTCAGCACTGCAACAACACCGCTGGCTGCTTGGACCTGCGACAAGTCCATCGAGGTGATCGAGCCGGCCGCGACCTCGCTGGTTCCAAAGGCAAGGTGCAAGCATCCCGAAGGCACGGGCAAGTCGTCGATATAGCGGGCCTGACCTGTCACATGTAGACGGGCGGCGTCATGAGCGAGCGGCTGGGCGACAATCATAGCGACACCTCCAGTACGGATACTTCCGCGCCCAAAGTGTCCGCAAAATAGCGACGCAGCATATTTTGTGCGGCCTGCAATCTATAGTCAGCGCTGGCACGCATGTCAGACATTGGCGTGTAATCTTTGGCAAAGGCCGCGGCGGCGGCCTCGACGGTTTGGGCCGTCCATGGGTGACCTACCAGGGCCGTTTCGACGGACGCCGCACGTGCGGGCGTGCCCGCCATGCCGCCAAAGGCGATGCGCGCACTGCTGACCATTCCATCGACGATAGTGAGATTGAACGCGCCGCAGACGGCAGAAATGTCCTGATCGAACCGCTTGGCCAGTTTATAGACACGCAAGCCGGGAGCCGATTTTGGGATCGTGACACCAGTGACAAGCTCGCCCTTGGCGCGGTCTTGTTTCCCGTATTCGATAAAGAAATCCTCTAGCGCGATATCGCGGGTCTTATCGCCGTGGCGCAAATGCAAGACTGCATCGAGTGCGATCAATGCAGGCGGGTTGTCCCCTATAGGCGAGCCGTTAGCGATGTTGCCACCAATGGTGGCAGCGGACCGGACTTGTTCTGATCCATATCGGCGCACCATTTCCGCATAGGACGGATGGTGGTCCTTTAGCACCGAATGAACATCAACCATCGTAGCGCCCGCGCCAAAGGTAATGCTGTCATCGGTCTGGGTGATCCGCTTGAGGTCAAAGCAGCGGTTCAGAAATACCACATCCGTTAGGTCGCGCAATTGTTTGGTCACCCATAGGCCCACATCTGTAGCGCCCGCGATCACCGTGGCCTCGGGGTGGGCTGCATACCAATCGGCCAAACCGTCCAGCGTTTCGGGCGCATAGGCCACGGGCGAGTTGGCGAGCGCTGAAATGTCGTCATTTATCCAGTCGGGAACGATCTTGTCCTCGGCGGCTTGGGCGGCGCGTATGATCGGTGCATAGCCTGTGCAACGGCAAAGATTGCCCGCAAGCATATCATCGTGGTCGACGCGTCCGTTGGCATGGCCCACGGCCATCGACGCAATGAAACCGGGCGTGCAAAAACCGCATTGGCTGCCGTGATGTGTGATCATTGCGTCCTGCACTGGGTGCAATTGTCCGTCCGGGCCGCTGATCCCTTCGACGGTGCGCACGGCTTTGCCGTGTAGTTGGGGCATGAACAAAATGCAGGCGTTCAAGGCGCGTTTCCCATGGTCGTCGGTCACCATGACCGAACACGCACCGCAGTCGCCTTCATTGCAGCCCTCTTTGGTACCGTTCAACCCGCGTTCAACGCGCAGCCAGTCCAGCAGCGTTTGCGTAGGGGGCGCGTCGACCTCTACGGTTTCCCCATTCAGAAGAAACGTCACATTCATTTTGTAAACCTGCCGCCTTACTAGAGGTAGGGTCATGGACATTTGCATGCGTCGATGCGGCGTAGACACCTGCGTCCGGACTAGGCCCCTAACAAAGCGCAGGCGGACGGGTATTGGCAAGTGTTTTGTTAGCCCTCGTCGCGACGTTCCCAGACCTCGCGTTGCCATGCCAGCCAGCCTTGGACCTCTAACAGGGCGGTCGCCTCAAGGTGGCAGGTCCGTATGCGACCGGTTTTTTCCGTACGGATCAAGCCGCTTTTTTCCAATACGGAAATGTGGCGGGTAAACGATGGCAAGGCCATGTCGAACGGGGCCGCGAGGCCGGTCACAGTTTCTGGACCGCGCGCAAGGCGTTCAATAACCGCGCGGCGGGTCGGGTCAGATAAGGCGGCAAGACATGTATCAATTTTGCTAATCATAACAATCGACTATTAAGAACGGTTCGAGTCGTCAATATTACTTAGGTTTTTGGCTAAGCGAATTCCTGCCATTTCTACCCGATTGTGTGTTTGCGCCCGCCGGTGGCCCCTATAGGTTGGACCAATGTCTGATACCGTCCGATTCATCCATCTGCGCACCCATACTGAATATTCGCTGCTAGAAGGCGCGATACCGGTCAAGAAACTGCCCTCGTTGGCCGCGGGTATGGGTATGCCCGCTGTCGCGGTCACAGATTCCAACAATATGTTTTGCGCGCTGGAATTTTCAGAAGGCGCGGCCAAGGCTGGGGTGCAGCCGATCATCGGGTGTCAGGTCGATTTGGACTACACCACGCCTGAACCAGGCAAACGCCCCGACGCGCCCGCGCCCTTGGTTTTGCTGGCCCAGAGCGAGGCAGGTTACGAAAACCTGATGAAGCTGAACTCTTGCCTGTATCTTGCGCAAGACGGACAGGTGCCGCAGGTCAAGGTAGAAGAGCTTGAAGAACACAGCGCGGGTCTGATTTGTCTTACCGGCGGCCCCGACGGGCCGATTGGGCGCCTGTTGCGCCACGGCCAACGCCCCAAGGCCGAAGAACTGATGGACCGCTTCGCCGCGATTTTTGGTGATCGCCTCTATGTTGAATTGCAGCGTCACCCTGATGCAAATGGCCTGCCTGAGGCCGAGCGCTTGTCCGAGCAGGGCCATGTCGAAATGGCCTATGCCAAAGGCCTGCCATTGGTTGCAACCAATGATGCCTATTTCCCCAAGACCGAATTGTACGAAGCCCACGACGCGCTGATTTGTATCTCGGAGGGTGCCTATGTCGATCAGCAAGAGGACCGTCGCCGCCTGACTAGCCAGCACTTTTTCAAGTCGCCTCAGGAAATGGCCACGTTGTTCGCGGATCTACCAGAGGCATTGGAAAACACGGTTGAGATCGCGCGTCGCTGTGCCTTCAAGGCGTATAAGCGCGACCCAATTTTGCCCAAATTTGCCGATGATGAGGTCGCGGAATTGCGGCGACAGGCGCAAGAGGGCCTCAAGAACCGTCTTGCAATCATTCCCCACGCCACATCGGTTGAGGAATATGAAAAGCGGCTTGAGTTTGAGTTGGGAATTATCGAGGGAATGGGGTTCCCCGGATATTTTCTGATCGTTGCGGACTTTATCAAATGGTCCAAGGATAACGCGATCCCTGTCGGTCCCGGTCGTGGTTCTGGCGCGGGCTCGCTTGTGGCTTATGCGCTGTTGATCACAGACCTTGATCCCTTGCGCTATTCGTTGTTGTTCGAGCGTTTTTTGAACCCTGAACGTGTGTCCATGCCCGATTTTGACATCGACTTTTGTATGGACCGGCGCGAAGAGGTGATCCGCTACGTTCAGGATAAATACGGGCGCGACCGAGTAGGTCAGATCATCACGTTTGGTGCGCTCTTGTCCAAAGCGGCCGTGCGTGACGTGGGGCGCGTTTTGCAGATGCCATACGGGCAGGTGGACCGCCTGTCCAAGATGATTCCTGTCGAGGGCGTCAAACCCGTCAGCATCGAAAAGGCATTGGCCGATGAGCCGCGCCTACGCGAAGAAGCGAAGGCAGAAGAAGTTGTTGATCGCTTGCTGACATACGCTCAGCAGGTCGAGGGATTGTTGCGCAACGCGTCCACCCACGCCGCCGGGGTGGTGATCGGCGACAGACCGCTGGACGCGCTGGTGCCGTTATACCAAGACCCGCGATCCGATATGCCTGCGACCCAATTCAACATGAAATGGGTGGAACAAGCGGGGTTGGTCAAATTTGACTTTTTGGGCCTGAAAACCCTGACTGTCATTCAAAACGCGGTCGATTTGATCCAAAAATCCGGACGCCCTTTGCATGTCGACGCCAGCGGCGCCGAGCTGTTCACTCCGCCTGAGGGCGTATCCAACGACATTGGCACGATTCCGTTGGATGACGAAAAATCCTACGCGCTATACGCAGCCGCCAAAACCGTCGCCGTGTTTCAGGTGGAATCAAGCGGAATGATGGATGCGCTCAAGCGGATGAAACCCAACTGCATCGAGGACATCGTGGCCCTTGTTGCATTGTATCGCCCCGGCCCGATGGAAAATATTCCGACCTATTGCGAGGTCAAGAACGGGCAAAAGGAAATCACATCCGTTCACCCGTCGATTGACCACCTCTTGGCCGAAACCCAAGGCATCATCGTTTACCAAGAACAGGTTATGCAGATTGCACAGGTCATGGCGGGATATTCGCTGGGCGGTGCTGATCTTTTGCGCCGTGCGATGGGTAAGAAGATCGCCGAGGAAATGGCCAAAGAACGCCCCAAGTTCGAAAAGGGGGCGATGGAAAACGGCGTTGACAAGAAAAAGGCGTCCGAGGTTTTCGACCTGTTGGAGAAATTCGCCAACTACGGTTTCAACAAATCCCACGCGGCGGCCTATGCGGTCGTCAGCTATCAAACTGCTTGGCTCAAGGCGAACCATCCGGTCGAATTCATGGCCGGTGTGATGAACTGCGATATTCACCTGACCGACAAGCTGGGCGTTTATTTCCAAGAGGTGAAAAAGGGCCTCGGGATCGGCTATATCCCGCCTTGTGTGAACCGGTCACAGGCGACATTTGATGTGGCGGATCAAAAACTGGTTTACGCGCTGGGCGCGCTGAAAAACGTTGGCGTCGAAGCGATGAAGTTAATCGTCGACGGCCGCGACGGTCGCGCGTTTGTGAACCTCTTTGATCTGGCCCGCCGTGTCGATCTGAAACGCGTCGGCAAACGGCCTTTGGAAATGCTTGCACGGGCAGGGGCGTTTGACGTTCTGGACCCGAACCGACGTCGTGTGTTCAGCAGTCTGGATGCATTGGTCGGGTATTCCGCCGCGATCCACGATCAAAAGAACTCGAACCAAGTGTCGCTATTTGGCGAAGCGGGGGACGATTTGCCCGAGCCGCGGCTGGCGGGGGGCGACGACTGGCTGCCTGCGGAACGGTTGGCCGAAGAATTCAAAGCTATCGGGTTTTATCTGTCGGGCCACCCGTTGGATGACTATATGGCCGCGCTGAAACGCAAGCAGGTTCTGTCGTTGGATGATGTGATGGCCAAGGCCGAACGCGGCGCTTGTGTGGTCAAGATGGCGGGCACGGTCAGCGGCAGGCAAGAACGGAAGTCCGCGCGTGGCAACAGGTTCGCCTTTATCCAACTGTCTGATCCGACTGGACAATACGAGGTCACAGTATTCAGCGATACACTCGAGGCGTCGCGCGATTACATCGAAACCGGTGCGCAAGTTGTCTTGCAATGCGAGGCGACAATGGAGGCCGATCAGCTAAAGTTACTGGGCCGGTCGATCGGGCCGATTGATGCGGCGGTGGCTGACGCCGGCAGCGCAGGGCTTCGGGTGTTTCTGGATGCGCCGGATGCGATTGCGTCAGTTCAAAGCATTCTGGAAAATGCAGCGCGTGACAATGTCCGCGGGGGGCGCGGCCCTGTCTATTTCTGTCTCATGGATTCCGACCTTCCGGGCGAGGTAGAGATCGATCTTGGGCAGGATTTCCCGGTGAATCCGCAAATCAAGGGCGCCTTACGGTCCTTGGGTGGCGTGATTGAAGTCGAAGAGGCCTAGGCGCAGGTCTGCGCGGTGTAACCTTTTCGCCAAATGGACGCGGGTGGATGGATTGGTTAGACAGTCAAAAAGAAGCGTTCAGGGTGGACACGTGAAACGAATTATACTCATTCTGCTCGTCCCGTTGTTGGGGGCCTGTAGCAATAATTTTCTGGCGGGATGGGCGACGCCGGAAGACGCCGTTGTTGCCGAGGTTGTGCAAATGGAATCCGTCGCCAGATCGGCCTCGACCGAGGAGGCGACCAAGGCTGCTGTCGAGGCCGTATTAGCTGAGATGGAAGCCGACGAGCAGCCTGCTGGTGCTGGGTTTTTCGCCAATCTATTCGGCGGGTCCGGCGCGCCGGAGGCACCACCAGCCCCCGATGCGCAAGCACCCGAAGACGCTGTGGACCCTCAAATTGTCGAGACCGAACCCGAGCAAGCCGGAGACGCCATCAGTGATGCTGCCCCGGCCCAACCACAAACGACGCCAGCCCCGCAACGGGCCGGTTTTTTCGCGGGCTTGTTTGGCGGCGGACGTTCCGAGGCTGAGACCGAAGAGACCCCGACGCTTGCGTCAAATTCCGGCGGCCTAAGCGGCTTGTTTGGCCAAGCCGAACCGGAACCGACGGGCCCTGATGCCCGACGTGTGCCGATGGATGTCCTGCTGCCGTTTGGCGAGATTGCGACAAACTGCGAAGTCACGCGCCGCCAGCTGGGAACAAAGGTGGGCGAGGACGCGGGATACACACTATATGATACAATTCCGAATGCGACCGCCTTGCGCACCCATTACATTATGGGTTTCAAGGATCGCTGCGCGCGCCAATTTACAGCGGCCACGGCGATTATGGGCGACATCGGGACCCATGAAGTGGTTAGATATCTGCCCGCCAATCGCAGCAAATCCTATTCGGTCACCGACGATGCTTATGAAGATATCAAGACATCCTATTGCGGTGTCGGGCGCGGAAGACCATGCGGCGGCCGACTGGATCGGTTGGCCCGGCGCACTGTATTTATCAGTGCCTACAAACGGTTCACCTCTAGCCCCGATTGGTCCAACATTTTGCTGCATGACGGGCGCGTGGTGGCGATCGGCCCGAAATAGCGTCTACCAGTGAGGCGGGCGCTGATCGGCAAGCGGGATCGAGCCGCCTTCGTCCATTTCACGACCCGCTTCGCGCTGCATCAATACCGCGATCCGGCGGGTGGCGAGGTCCAGTTCCTTTTCTTGTCGTGCGACAATATCGGAAAGGTCATCAACCGCACGGGTCAAATGGGCGATTTTTTCTTCTAGGTCGGTCAGCTTTGCCATGGGCGTGGCATACACCGACTAGGCTGGATCGAAAAGGGGGGGTAGGTCGCCCATTTCCTTAGCCTTGCCGATCAAAGCGTCGAAATCTGCGTCCAGACATTTGGCCAATTGCTCAAAGCTGTCGATCACAAAATAGACCGGTTGCACGATGTCGATCCGGTAAGGTGTGCGAAACGCTTCGAGCAGGTCAAAATCCCGCATCTCGGCGTCGCCGCCGCAGGCATGGGCGGCCTCGGCTGGCGAGGACACAATACCCGCGCCATAGGCACGCAGCCCGTCGCCCGTGCGCAGCATCCCGAATTCAACTGTAAACCAGAACAGGCGGAACATATACCAGCGCTGGGATTTTTCCATCGTCAGGGCCTTTTTGCCAAACCCTTCGATGAAATCGGCATAGTCGTTGTCGGTAAGCAGCGGGCAGTGGCCGAATACTTCGTGGAATAAATCCGGCTCTTCGATATAGTCCATATGCTCGCGGCGGCGTAGGAAAGTCGCGACTGGAAATTTGCGGTCTGCCAATAGGTTAAAGAACTTGGTTGGCGCGATGATGGCCGGAACGCCATGGACCCCTGCGCGGGTAAGACCCGAGAGCTTGGCATCGATGTCGATGACTTGCGGGGTTTTGTGGCCGGATAGCCCCAGTGCCTCAACGCCACGCAGATACTCCGGCGCGACCTTGCCCGGCAAAAACGCCATTTGGCGATCGAACAGCTCGCCCCAAACAGCGTCATCCTCGGCGGTATAGGGATAACGGCCGTCGTTGTCGGCTTCGATCGAGGTATAGCTTGTGTCTTTGGCCATTGGGTGCTCCTGATTTATCATTATTTTGCCGCAACCCGTGGAAAAAAGTTGTCAATATTGGCGGATTTGTGATTTTTGTCGGGTGAATTTTCCAGATGGGCGAAAAAAATGAAATTTTCAGAGCAAGAAAGGAATCTGCTAAAGGCGATTCAGTCGGATGCGAGTGTGTCGTTGTCGGACCTTGCGACGCAAGTCGGGATGGCCACCTCGACGATCTGGCGCAAATTGCAGGAATTCGAAGCGACAGGATTGATCGGGTCCAAAGTATCGCTACTGGATCCGGCCAAAGCGGATGTGCGCCTATGCACCTTTGCGACCGTGCGTTTGGTTGACCATTCAGAAGACACGATCGCCAGTTTTGCCCGTATGGTCAAAACCCACCCCGAAATCATGGAAGCCCACGCCATTTCAGGCAGCGCGGACTATATTCTGAAAATCCGCTGCCAAGATGTCGAGGCCTATGAAGTGTTCATGACCAAGAACTTGCTGCGGTCGGAGTTGGTGAAAAGGGTTGAATTCGGATTCAGTCTAAAGCAGTTGAAATACACGACCGCATTGCCCCTGTGACCCCTACGCGCTAAAGGCAGGGCAGTGACCAAACCAGACGCGAGGCGATCATGGCCAAGACCAAGAAACAACCCCGCCCCAAGGCGCAAACGCCCAAGGGTTTCCGCGACTATTTCGGTGCCGAGGTTTCTCAGCGCACCGAGATGCTGACCAAGATCGCTGGCGTCTATCATCGATACGGGTTTGACGCATTGGAAACCTCTGCTGTGGAAACGGTTGAGGCGCTGGGCAAGTTTCTGCCGGATGTGGATCGCCCGAACGAAGGCGTGTTTGCATGGGAAGAAGACAACGACTGGCTGGCCTTGCGATATGATCTGACCGCGCCCTTGGCGCGCGCCTATTCGCAGCACCGCAATGACCTGCCCAACCCCTACCGGCGCTATGCTATGGGGCCTGTCTGGCGTAACGAAAAACCGGGGCCGGGCCGGTTTCGGCAGTTCTATCAATGTGATGCGGACACTGTTGGCACCTCTTCTGTTGCGGCCGACGCCGAAATTTGTGCGATGTTATCGGATACATTGGAAGTGGTCGGAATCCCGCGCGGCGATTACGTGGTGCGGGTCAACAACCGCAAGGTCCTGAACGGTGTGATGGACGTGGCGGGCCTGTCGGGCGATGACAAAGAGGCTGAGCGCGGCATCGTTCTGCGCGCCATAGATAAACTGGACCGTCTGGGCACCGACGGTGTGCGCGCCTTGCTTGGTGAGGGACGCAAAGACGGATCGGGTGATTTCACCAAAGGCGCGGGCCTAGGCGACGAACAGGCCGAGATCGTGATGGGCTTTATGTCCGCCAAGCGTGACAGTGGTCCTGCGACCGTCGCGCGCTTGATGGAGTTGGTCAAAGGGTCAGACATCGGTGTTGAAGGCGTCAACGAGCTTGAAACCATCGCGACACTCTTGGACGCACAGGGCTATAGCGCGGACCGGATCGATATCGACCCTTCCGTCGTGCGCGGCCTTGGTTACTACACGGGTCCCGTGTTCGAGGCCGAACTGACATTCGAGGTCACTGACGAAAAAGGGCGGCCGCGCAATTTTGGATCGGTGTCAGGCGGCGGGCGTTATGACGATCTGGTCAAACGGTTTACAGGCCAAGAAGTGCCGGCAACGGGCGTGTCGATCGGTGTTGATCGCTTGCTCGCTGCATTGCATGCCAAGGGCCGACTGGACAAATCGGCCGCGGGTCCTGTTATTGTCACTGTGATGGACCGTGATCGCATGGTCGACTATCAGACGATGGTCGCCGAACTGCGCAACGCGGGTATTCGTGCCGAGGTCTATCTGGGCAATCCCAAGAGCTTTGGCAATCAGTTGAAATATGCGGACAAGCGAAATTCACCGGCCGCTGTTATCGAGGGCGGTGATGAAAAAGCAAACGGTGTTGTGCAGATCAAAGACCTGATTTTGGGCGCGCAAATCGCACAGAATGCAACGCTTGAGGAATGGAAAGACCGGCCCAGCCAATACGAAGTGCCGCGGGACCAATTGGTCGCAAAGCTGCGTGAAATTCTGGATGGTCAGGGCTAATGGCAAAAGAGATTTTGCGAGAGGCCGAGCGCCTGACCGCGCTGTTCGTAGCCGAGGGCGCAGCCCCTGTCGAGGCGGCGATCCTACAGTCGGCTGACACGTTGCTGGACCTATATGGCGAGGATATCCGCAGTCGCGCCTACGTGACTGCCGATCCGCTGCAAGGCGAGCTGATGCTGCGCCCGGATTTTACAGTGCCAGTCGTACAAATGCACATGGAAAGCCGGACCGACCCCGCGCGCTACACCTATTCGGGCCCCGTTTTC
>CAXIAS010000062.1:0-15357 GCA_964022195.1 uncultured Roseobacteraceae bacterium | reverse complement strand
CGGAATCGAGCCCGATGATCGCCCGCTTTTCGTCGATCTCGTCGCCGCGTTGTTCGGCCAGTTCGGGATAAACCACGCGGACCACTTCGCTTGCGGTCAGCTCGGCGCTGCCCAGACGGGCCAACATGTCCTCGGCGTCGGCCATCGCCAGTTCTTTGGCGGCCGTGCGCAACGCTTTGTCCGTCGCCTTTTTGCCGATATTTTCGAACGCAACGCGCGACAGTTCGCGGCCAAGCCTGACAAACCGTTCGCGGTCCGCCTCGCGCAAGGACCGGCGAATCGCGGTCTTGGCGCGGCCCGTCACAGCGATGTCGATCCACGTTGCCTGCGGCTGCTGCCCCTCGGCGGTGATGATCTCGACCGATTGACCGTTCTTAAGGCGGGTCCACAGCGGAACCCGCATCCCGTCCACCTTGGCACCGACACAAACCGCACCGATGCGCGTGTGGATCGCATAGGCGAAATCAATCGGCGTCCCACCGCGCGGCAGTTTGATCACCTCGCCCTTGGGGGTAAAGCAGAACACTTGGTCCTGATACATCTCCAGCTTGACCGCTTCTAGGAATTCGTCGTGGCCATGACTGTCGTCCAGACGTTCGGTTAGGCCCGAAATCCACTGCACAGGGTCCACAGCAAAGCGGTTTTCAACCCGTTCACCGTCGCGATACGACCAATGCGCCGCGACGCCGGTTTCTGCGACCTCATGCATTTCGCGAGTGCGGATTTGCACCTCGACCCGCTTGCCATCCCGGCCAGATACAGTCGTGTGGATAGACCGGTAGCCGTTCGATTTGGGCTGGCTGATATAGTCCTTGAACCGCCCGGGAACGGCACGCCACCGCTGATGGATCGCGCCCAACACGCGATACGAATCCGCCTCGGTCGCCGTTATGACCCGAAAGCCGTAGATGTCGGACAGGCGACTAAAGCCCTGATCCTTTTCCTGCATCTTGCGCCAGATCGAATAGGGCTTTTTGGCGCGCCCGATCACCGTGGCCACGATATCGGCCTTGTCCAGTTCGTTGCGCATATCGGCGGTGATCTTTTGAACCACATCGCCGGTTTCGCGCTGCAAGGTGATGAACCGCCGGATGATCGAATTGCGCGCCTCCGAATTCAGGACGCGAAATGCCAGATCCTCCAGCTCTTCGCGCATCCACTGCATGCCCATACGCCCCGCAAGCGGCGCATAAATGTCCATGGTCTCACGCGCCTTCTGGATCTGTTTGTCAGGGCGCATCGACTTGATCGTGCGCATATTGTGCAAACGGTCGGCCAGTTTGACCAAGGTCACACGCAAATCGCGACTCGTGGCCATGAACAGCTTGCGGAAATTTTCGGCCTGTTTGGTCTGCGTGCTGTTCAGCTGGAGATTGGTCAACTTGGTCACGCCATCCACCAGATCGGCAATCTCGCGACCAAACAGACGTTCGACGTCGGCAAACGACGCCTTGGTGTCCTCGATCGTGTCATGCAGCAACGCCGTTACCAGCGTCGCATCGTCCATTTGCTGATCGGCAAGCAAAACAGTGACGGCGACAGGATGGGTAAAATACGGCTCGCCGGAATGACGGAACTGGCCGTCGTGCATGTCCGCGCCAAAGGCAAAAGCCTCGCGCAACATCTGTTCATTTGTGCGGGGGTTGTAGGCGCGGACCAGTGCGATCAGATCATCTGCGGTCGTGGTCATTTAGGTCCTGCGCCTGTCAGTGTGGCAGCCCCCGTAGGGGCCACGCTTAGCGCTGCGTTTGGGCGTCCATCAGGGCGCGCAGCAATTTCTCTTCGGACAAATCATCCTCGGCTGGTTTGTCAGGCTCGCCGCCCATCAGCAAGGACATGCTGTCTTCTTCCGGCTCGTCCACCTCGATCTGGGACTGGTTCGCCTCGATCATCCGCTCGCGCAGGTCGTCGGCACCCTGTGTCTCTTCCGCGATTTCACGCAAGGATACGACAGGGTTTTTGTCGTTGTCACGCGACACGGTGATCGGCGATCCGGCCGAGATTTCGCGCGCACGGTGCGCAGCAAGCATGACCAGTTCAAACCGGTTGGGAACTTTGTCGACGCAATCTTCAACGGTAACGCGGGCCATAGGCGTGCTCCATTCAATCCAAAAAGACGTAAGAAGTGCGTCTGTTACGCCCAATCCACAAAAATGACAAGCAATTAAAGGCGCTCATAGGCGTCGAACGCTGTCTATTTCGTCTATAGGGCGGGCATCGCGCATTTGAACCACTGTCAGGCCCAAAACCGGATGCACCCAATCGGGCGCCACATCTGCCATCGGCACCAAAACAAACGACCGATCCTGTAGGCGCGGATGCGGCAAAACCAGTTGATTCGGGGCCTCCTTGGCCTGCGTATCCAGATCCAGATCCATCCAGCGGCGCAATTCGGCCGTATCTGGTGCGATCTGATCCCCCACCGCCAACAGATCCAGATCCAGCGTGCGCTGTCCCCACCGGACCACCCGTTCACGTCCCGCCTCGGCCTCGATTTCATGCAAAACGGCCAAAATCCGCTCGGGCGGCAAGACTGTGCCGACACGAATCGCCGCGTTCACAAAGTCGGGACCTGCCCCCGCCGGAAAGGCAGGCGTGGCGTACAAAGGGCTTGATACGCACTCGAACCCCAGCATTTCCTGCACCCGCAGGCTTGCTTTTTGTATAGTTTGCGTGGCGTCGCCCCATACCGATTTTGCGTTGCTACCAAGGGCAATTAGGGTTTTGTTCACTTTTAGGTGCTGATCTGGCGCTTGCGACGTGTCATAATCATCATACATTAATACCGTTCCGCATCTTTTATTTACCACTCACACTCAAACACCGCGGAGCACGACTTTGGAAGGACTTTAGATGTTTTATCGTGACGAGCGTATTGCGCTCTTCATCGATGGATCGAACCTATACGCGGCGGCCAAGGCGCTTGGGTTCGACATCGACTATAAATTGCTGCGTACGGAATTTATGCGACGCGGCAAAATGCTTCGGGCGTTTTATTACACAGCTCTGCTCGAAAATGACGAATATTCCCCCATCCGGCCACTGGTTGATTGGCTGAATTACAACGGGTTCACCATGGTGACCAAACCGGCCAAGGAATACACCGACAGCATGGGCCGGCGTAAGGTCAAGGGCAACATGGACATCGAACTGGCCGTCGATGCAATGGAACTGGCGCCGCATCTGGACCACATCGTTCTATTTTCGGGCGACGGCGATTTCCGACCTCTGGTCGAGGCCATCCAGCGCAAAGGCGTGCGGGTATCGGTTGTGTCAACAATCCGCAGCCAACCGCCGATGATTTCCGATGACCTGCGCCGTCAGGCCGACAATTTCATCGAACTTGATGAATTGCGTGACGTGGTCGGGCGCCCTGCTCGGGAACCACGGATTGAGCCTGAAACCGCAAGCGAGGGCGACGACTAGACGCCCTCAACTTTGCAAACAGGGCCGTGCTGCAATCACTCACAGCGCGGCCCTTTTGATTTCCGGCATTTCGCCCTAGGTTGACGACAAGTGACGACAGCCCGAAGGCCCGAAAATGACCCAATCCCCCCTACACCTATACCTCGCGGCCCCGCGCGGGTTTTGCGCCGGTGTTGACCGCGCGATCAAGATTGTCGAACTGGCGATCGAGAAATGGGGCGCGCCCGTCTACGTGCGACACGAAATCGTGCACAATAAATTCGTTGTGGATGGCCTGCGCGACAAGGGGGCCGTCTTTGTCGAGGAACTGGATGATTGCCCACCGGACCGGCCCGTCATCTTTTCCGCGCATGGTGTGCCCAAATCCGTGCCCGCCGCCGCACAGGCGCGCGAAATGGTCTATGTCGATGCCACCTGCCCACTGGTCAGCAAGGTCCATATCGAGGCCCAGCGCCACGCCGACAACGGCTTGCAAATGATCATGATCGGGCACGCGGGCCACCCCGAGACTGTTGGCACAATGGGCCAGCTGCCCGACGGCGAAGTGTTGCTTGTCGAAACTGTCGATGACGTGGCCGCTGTCGCCCCGCGCGACGCGACCCAACTGGCCTATGTCACCCAAACGACCCTGTCAGTCGATGACACCGCCGACATTGTGGCTGCCCTGAACGCGCGGTTCCCCGACATCGTCGGTCCCCACAAAGAAGACATATGCTACGCCACTACCAACCGCCAAGAAGCTGTCAAAGCCATTGCGCCCAAATGCGATGCGCTGCTGGTTGTGGGTGCGCCGAATTCATCGAACTCCAAACGTCTTGTCGAAGTCGCCTCGCGGGCGGGCTGTTCTTATGCGCAACTTGTGCAACGGGCCGACAACATCGACTGGCGGGCGCTGGATGGGATCAAATCCATCGGCATCACCGCTGGGGCCTCGGCCCCCGAGGTGCTGATCAACGAAGTGATCGACGCCTTCCACGCCCGCTATGACGTCACCGTTGACGTTGTGGAAACAGCAACCGAGAACGTCGAATTCAAGGTCCCCCGCGTACTAAGAGAGCAGGCCTAATGCCCGACGCCCGCACAATCGCGTTCTACGACAACGCTGCAGACACATACGATAGCCGGACCAAAACGGAAAACGCGGGGCCATTGCTTCGGTCGTTCATGGCGCTGTTACCAAACGGGGCGGATGTGCTGGACCTTGGGTGCGGCCCTGCCCGCGCCTCTGCCCATATGCGCGACGCAGGACACCACCCCGACCCTGTCGACGCAAGTCAGGGCATGATTGATCTGGCCAACAAAACCCACAACATTGGCGCGCGGCTCTTGACGTTTGACCAAGTCGACATGGTCAACAGCTATGACGGGATCTGGGCCAACTTTTCGCTGCTTCATGCTGACCGCACAGACCTGCCGCAGATCATGGCCAGCTTGGCCACTGCCTTGCGGGCACGGGGCGTTATCCATGTTGCGCTGAAAACCGGCACAGGCCAAGCCCGCGACCAGATCGACAGGCTCTACACCTACCTGACCGTGC
Organism: uncultured Roseobacteraceae bacterium; assembly: GCA_964022195.1. Classification (GTDB taxonomy): domain Bacteria; phylum Pseudomonadota; class Alphaproteobacteria; order Rhodobacterales; family Rhodobacteraceae; genus Yoonia. The sequence goes on along the minus strand of CAXIAS010000062.1, from coordinate 10,394 downwards.
CCGAACTGCACGGCCTGCTTGAAACCGCAGGTTTCGAAATTCTAGAAACCGAAGAAGGTCATGACGTCGGATGTGCCGGCACAAATGACCCCTTTGTCGCTGTAAGGGCACGCAAGAATGGCTGAGCTATTCGCCTATACCGATGGTGCTTGCTCTGGCAATCCCGGCCCCGGTGGCTGGGGCGCAATCCTGATCGCACGCGACGGCGAGACGACGCTGAAAGAACGCGAACTCAACGGCGGGGCCGCCTTGACCACCAACAACCAGATGGAATTGATGGCGGCCATTTCCGCGCTAGAGGCGCTTGACCGCGCCAGCACCCTGACTGTGGTCACCGATAGTTCCTACGTCAAAGATGGGATCACCAAATGGATCCACGGCTGGAAGGCAAAGGGCTGGAAAACCGCGGCCAAAAAGCCCGTCAAAAACGAAGAGCTGTGGAAACGTCTGGACGCCGCAACCAAGCGGCACAACGTAACATGGGAATGGGTCAAAGGCCACGCAGGCCACCCCGAAAACGAACGGGCCGATGAACTGGCCCGCGCGGGAATGGAGCCGTTCAAACCATGACCCTACTGGCGGCGCTCGACTATACCAGCGTGTTCATCTTTGCCCTGACGGGGGCGTTGGTCGCCAGTCGGGCGCAGTTGGACATCGTGGGTTTCGTCTTTGTCGCCTGCCTGACGGCTGTGGGCGGCGGCACGATTCGCGATGTGCTGTTAAACCGCGATCCCGTCTTTTGGATCGCGAACCCCGAATTCATCGCCGTTGGCGCCATCGCTGCCCTGATCGTGTTTCTGACAGCCCATAAACTAGAAAGCCGGATGCGCGGCATTATCTGGCTCGATGCGGCGGCGCTTGCCGTGGCGGTGCCCGCGGGGGTGGGTGTTGCCGTGTCGCTGGGACACAGTGGAACTGTCGTCGTCATCATGGGGATTTCGACCGGTTGTTTTGGCGGTTTGATGCGCGACGTGGTCTGCAACGAAGTCCCCTTGGTCCTGAAACAAGGAGAACTCTATGTGACCTGCGCCCTTACAGGCGCGCTTGCGGCAACGGGTGCGTTGGAACTGGACCTTGGACTGCCAGCTGCGCTGATCGCGTGCGCGGTCACGACATTCGCCCTGCGCGCAGGCAGTATCGGCCTCGGATGGCAACTGCCCATCTACAAGAGCCGACCACCACGGCCCTGACGATTAACGGGTCCCGAAATCCGCGCCGACGCGCAAAACAATCTTGCCGATATGGGCACTGCTTTCCATGCGGGCGTGGGCGCCTGACGCATCGGCCAGATCGAATTCCTGATCCATCGCCGGTTTGACCTTTCCTGCCTCGATCAGCGGCCAAACCTGCGCGCGCAGCTGATCTGCAATTCGGGCTTTGGCCAGATCGGACTGGGGCCGCAAGGTGCTGCCCGTGATCGTCAAGCGGCGGGTCATGACCTCGACCATGTTCAACTCGGCCTTGGGACCTTGTAGAAACGCGATCTGCACAAGGCGGCCATCATTTGCCAGCGACTTGATATTGCGCTGCATATAGGCGCCGCCAACCATATCCAGAATCAGGTTTGCCCTGCCATGCGCACGCATCTCGGTCACAAAATCCGCATTGCGATAGTTAAACGCCGCCTCGGCACCCAACGCCACACAGGCCGCACATTTGTCGTCCGACCCAGCGGTTACAAAGACCCGAGCACCCATGGCGCGTGCCAGTTGGATTGCAGTGGTGCCAATCCCCGAACTGCCGCCATGGACCAAGAACCGTTCACCAGCCTGCAAGCCGCCGCGCATGAAAACATTGGACCAAACGGTGAAAAACGTTTCGGGCAGGCAGGCGGCCTCGGCCATGCTCAGCCCCTTTGGGACCGGCAGGCAATGGGTCGCAGGGGTCGCAACAAATTCCGCATACCCGCCCCCGGGAAGCAACGCGCAAACCTGATCGCCAATAGCAACGCCCGTCACGCCCGCGCCTGTGGCCACAACCTCACCCGAAGCCTCTAGTCCGGGAAGGTCGCTGGCAGTGGGTGGCGGGTTATACAGCCCCGCCCTTTGCAACGCGTCAGGGCGGTTGACCCCCGAATAGGCGACCTTGATCACTACTTCGCCATACTGCGGCTGCGGCACAGGCCGATCGGTCAGGGTCAAAACACTGGGCCCGCCCGCTTGGGAAATCTCAACGGCCCTCATAGCTTGTGCACCTTGTCATTCCAATGTCCGGGCAAATCATCGGGCGGCGAAGTCGGGGCCTTGATCGACGACGCCATCTTGGCCAACGGGCCGGTCAGCGCCGACAGAAACCTGTTATCGCGCGCTTGGGCCTTTAGTTTTTCGACCTGCATGACATTGTCGATCCGGCGGGCGATAAAGTCGCGGGTTGGCTGACCGTCCGCGCTTTCGTCACCTAACCAATACAGGACAACCGCCCCGTAAACCGCCGATAGCGTCGCCCGTTTGGTATACCAGTTCACGTCGTCGGATGTGTCGCCCAACACGGTCCAGATCGCGTCCGCCGTTCCCCAGATCAGCGTAGCACCGTCGCCCGCGTTCTGCGGCATGGCAAACAGCGACGATCCGCGACGAACCACTTCGCGGTCACCCGCAGCCAGGCGCAACCAGATCGCATGGGCTACTTTGTCACTGTATCGCATTTCGGCCAAATCAGCCTGCGCCATGGCCGCGACCATCTGGGCGTCACCGCGCTGATGGTAGGCGGTCGCCAGATCCAATGCCCCGCGCGGGCACAATACGGCGGCATCCGCTGCGGCAAGTCCGGCATCACGGGCGGCGGCGTCAAACGCAGCCTGCGACCACCCGTCAAACGGGACATGGGGGATGATCGCGTCTAACATAGCGTCTTGGGTCATAGTCGCATCCTTTCGCTGATTGCGCGCACTCTAGACAAAAGCCGATTGGTTTGCTATCCGGCGCATTCCTGCAATTTTGCAAATCTAGATTAGAAAGGTGGTGTAAACCACATGCAGGTTAGTGTTCGTGATAACAACGTCGATCAGGCGTTGCGTGCTCTGAAAAAGAAACTTCAGCGCGAAGGCGTCTTCCGCGAGATGAAGCTTAAGCAACATTTCGAAAAGCCGTCCGTGCGTAAAGCACGCGAGAAAGCAGAAGCTATCCGCCGTCAGCGCAAGCTGGCTCGTAAGAAACTTCAGCGCGAGGGTATGCTCTAAGCATCCGCTCTTTTCGTAACGAGACAAAATGAACCCCCGCCTGATGCATCAGGCGGGGGTTTTTTGTAGCAGGACCCAGTCACCGTATTGATCGGTTCCGTGTGTGTCAGTTTTAGTAAAACCGACAGAGGTGTAGAAACCCATAGCCGAGGCGTTAGCCGTCAGACACTTAAGGCGTAGTGGGGCATTTTTGGCCAAACCTTCAACCTTGCCCAGCAGCGCTGACCCGACGCCTTGCCCCTGCGCGTCGGGATCAACAAACAGGTGGTGGATGAACCAGTCCGCTTCCCACACCGAAACAAGCCCGCAAATCCGGTCACCTCTTGTGGCCACGAGAGTCATTTCGCCCAAGGTTTCGGCTTCAAGCACATCTTTGCTAATCGAGCGGGGGATATCGGGCAATGCAGTCGCCCAAGCAGCGGAACAAAGTGTGGCACAGGCTTGGATGTCGGTGTCAGCAATGCGTCGAATATGCATGCTGGCGCTTTATCGCGCTATCAGGGACCGCAAGAACAACCCTGTCCCGCCGAACAGCAGCACAAGGATCACCAGTAGGTCGAACACGCTCATGTTGGTGAACTGCAATGTGGTGCTGGCGATCACGCCAAAGATCAACGCAATCACAGACCCCACGGCCAGTATCCAACCGATCCACTTGGCACGGTCATAAAATATGAACCCGACGCCGAACATGAAAACGATCAGGATCATGCCGCTGGTAACCGGCACGCCACCAATACCGAACGCCCGCATGCCCAACCCGAAATTGGGGCGCACGATGATCGAATTCAGCAACAGATACCCGCCGCCGATCATCATCACGAGACCTAGCAAAAAGCGAAGCTCGCCCCCGTTTGTGCCACCTGCGCCGCGTCGTGCCATTTGTCGTATCCTGTCCCGTTTCCAAGGACCCTATACCAGCAACTTCGGTCAGGCCAGCGTCTGCTCTTACGTCTAGTCCGGCGCGTGTTCGATCCAGAACATATCCTTGAATTTCGTCAAATGCGCTTGTGTCACGTCGGGTTCCTTATCGGCCTGCGCGCCGCCGGCCTTGAGGTCGTCAAACGTGTAACCTGTCGGCGCCAGATCATCAAAAAAACTGACCAATATCTCTTCGCGCCTGTCTTGGGTCGGCAAATGAACAAGGTGGGCAAAGACATACTCTGAGGGGATCACGAAACCATTGCTTTTGATGAATTTCAACGCCAGATTCCAGTCGGACCCCGGACGTCCGTTGCGATAGATCGGATGGCGCTTGCCCACGTAAACATCAGCAAAAAAGTCAAAATCACCGATTTGCGCTGTAAACGGCGCGTTTGAATAGTCGTATTGCCAATCGACATCAGGGCGCACGGTCTCGATCTGAACGATCCCCGCGCTTTGCACCCCGCCATCTGTGTTTGGCACGACGAATATATGCTGCTCGACATCCATGCGGCCGTATAAGACGAATGTTTGCCCGCCCAGATATGTGTAATCGGGCGGGAACCCAACCCGAACCGGTTGGCCACCGGGACGAACAAGCATCCCATCGTCGTATGATCCCGCAAGGGACGTAAATTGTGGCGCAGTGGTCTTGCGCCCGATATCGGTCAGATAGTCATATGCCGCCCAAATCCCGGCACCAATAGCCAGAATTGCGACGCCGGATAGAATTGCCTTTTTCATCGTAACGATCCCTGATCAATTTGCGCAACCAAAACGCGAACACCCGAAATAGGTATGTAGGATCATCCCCGTATCAAGGAGGTAAAACGTGTAAAAAGGGCCGCCCTCTTGGGGCAGCCCCTGCCAACCATTTAACAGGTCACTAGCGAAGCGAATTGAGGCCAAACATATTGCCTTCGGTGTCCTGGATCAGCGTGATAAAACCAAAGTCCCCGATCGAAAACTTGGGCCGGACCACAACACCACCCGCATCCGCCACGCGGGCCTGTTTGACGTCACAATCCTGAACCGAAAAATAGACAATTGTCCCACCAACACCGGGTCCGGCGTGCGGGGATTTGGTCAAGGCGCCACCGGCCCCATAGACCCCCATATCTGCTGGAAAGCTCATCATCTGGTTTTCGCCAGTCGGGTCGACCATCTGTTCCAGTTTCAGGCCTAAAACCGTTTCGTAAAATGCGACCGCGCGGGGCAAATCGTCGACGTAGATGTCGAACCATCCAACTGCATTCATCTGTGTCATGTCCAAATCCTTTCCTTGGATCGTTGCTATGACACTGGTTTAGGCCGTCAGTCGGGGCGCGTATTGTAGATTTCAGACATCAAAATTTTTCGCGTATTTTCCGGGCGTATATCCGGTGGCGTTCCGGAACGCGTGGATGAAATGGGACTGGTCTGCATAGCTCCAGCTGGCGGTGCCATCCAATGACTGTTGCAGACGCAAGATTTTTAGCAGGTCATGCGGGGCGAACCCCGCTGACTGTTTCAGGCGCCGCTGCAATTGCCGCGCGGACAGGCCGGTGATTTCAGCCATATCCGCAACCGATCCGATATCATCGAGGTTTTGAAATATCCGCGCGGTGATGTCGTTGGGGCCGACAACACCGCGCGCGACCAGATGTTCGACCAGTTGGGTCAACGTGTCTAATTGGGCATCGACATCCTGACCCGCCAACATTGTCGCGATTTTGTTATACGGCATGTCGCCCGAATATGACCGGTCCACCATGCCACCAAGGACCGGTTCGACCTTGTCGTTCCAGACACCGGGCAGAAACCGGATATTGAGGAAATGAAACTGGCGGCCCAGATTGAATTCTTCGGATTTGGCACGCAAACGCGCGGCCCCTGTGACCGATCGGTCTAGCTGGTCGAACACAACATATGTGCAGGCGTCTGGTAGGGCGTGGAACCTGTAATCCTCGGCCAGCGGGCCGGTTGTCCGCAGCTCGATGTAGCGGTGAACGATGCCACGCAAATGCGCGGGCGGTTCGAATTCGGCAAACCGGACGGTCTGCACCGTCCGGTCCTTGCCGTTGCCTTTGGGGTCATACATCGCGGTTTAGTGATGCTGCTCCGGCACCAAAATCTCGCGTTTGCCGACGTGGTTGGCTGAGGACACGACGCCTTCGTCTTCCATCTGCTCGACCAGACGGGCAGCTTTGTTATAGCCGATCGCCAGTTTGCGCTGGATATAAGAGGTAGAGCATTTGCGATCCTTGATCACAATTGCCACGGCCGTGTCGTATAGCGCATTTTCACCTTCGGAACCGTCGCCCAGACCAAGCACCTGATCAATGCTGGAACTGGTATCATCGGACGGGCCTTCGACCACCCCGGACATATATTCAGGGGGACCAAAGCTCTTGAGGTGGTTGACCACTTCTTCGACTTCTTCGTCGCTACAAAACGGGCCGTGCACACGGCTGATTTTACCGCCGCCCGCCATATAAAGCATGTCACCCATGCCCAGCAGCTGTTCGGCACCCATTTCGCCAAGGATTGTGCGGCTGTCGATTTTCGACGTCACCTGGAACGAAATCCGCGTGGGAAAGTTCGCCTTGATCGTGCCGGTGATCACATCCACCGACGGGCGCTGTGTGGCCATGATCAGGTGGATGCCCGACGCACGCGCCATCTGCGCCAGACGTTGAATACACGCCTCGATCTCTTTACCGGCGACCATCATCAGGTCGGCCATCTCGTCGACGATTACAACGATATAGGGCAGAACCTCTGGTGTGAATTCCTCGGTCTCGAAAATCGGCTCGCCGGTTTCCTCGTCAAAACCGGTCTGAACGGTGCGGTCAAACACCTCACCTTTGGCAAGAGTTTCTTTGACGCGACCGTTATAGCCGTCAATATTGCGCACGCCCATCTTGGACATCTTGCGATAGCGTTCTTCCATCTCGCCCACGACCCATTTCAGGGCCACAACCGCCTTTTTAGGGTCTGTTACGACAGGGGACAAAAGGTGCGGGATACCGTCATAAACGGATAGTTCCAGCATCTTTGGGTCGATCATGATCAGGCGGCATTCTTCTGGCGACAGCTTGTATAGCAGTGACAGGATCATCGTGTTGATGGCCACGGATTTACCCGAACCGGTTGTCCCCGCAATCAACAGGTGGGGCATCTTGGCAAGGTTCGCAATGATCGGCTCGCCGCCGATGTCCTTGCCCAAAGCCAAGGGCAATTTCATGTTGCTGTCGCCAAAATCACGGGCGGCCAGCATTTCGCGCAAGACGACGATCTCGCGCTTTTCATTTGGCAATTCGATGCCGATGACCGACCGGCCGGGGACCGTGGACACACGCGCGGACAGGGCCGACATGGACCGTGCGATGTCGTCGGACAGGCCGATCACGCGCGAGGCTTTCAAACCGGGGGCCGGTTCCAGCTCGTACATTGTTACAACAGGGCCCGGACGGACGCTGACGATCTCGCCTTTGACGCCGTAATCGTCCAGCACGCTTTCCAACATGCGGGCGTTTTCCTCTAGCGCCTCATCCGACAACGTGTGGCGTTCGACGATTGACGGGCTGGCCAGAAGGTTCAGCGGCGGCATCTCGTAATCCGCGAATTTCTCTTCGAATTTCAAGGCAGGCTGCGCCTCGGCGCGGGCCTGCTTGGATGGCTGGATCGCGCGTTTGACAGGGTGCTGCACAACCTTTTTCGGGGCCGGCGCAGGAATATCCACGCGGGCCGCAGGTTTCGACACAAACGCAGGGATTGTCGGCGCGGCATCTTCGACAACAGCAGCGGCAGGGGCCGCGACGGGGGCTTCGACTGCGGGGGCCAGATCGGCGGCAGTATCGGCGGCGACGTCGGCTACAAAAATGTTCTCGGTCGGGGGCACAACAGGTTGCGTGCCAACGGGTGTGACAGCTTCAATCGCCATGTCCGGCGCCTGCTGCTGGCTGCTAAACACAAGCGGCTGCGGGCCGCGACCTTTGGTCAGGGTCGGCTCGATCCGCACACCGGTGACCGAGGGCGCCTCGGGGGCCTTTGGGCCTTGGCGGTTGCGGATCGCGTCGGAAATACGCGCACTGACGCGGGCGGCGTTGGGCGCGCCTGTATCGGCAACTGCGGGCTGCTCGACCAGTTCTGGTTCGGGCATTGGTTCGTTACGCTTTAGCAAGCCGGACAAGAACCCGCCGGATGTTGACTGATCCTGCACAGGTTCGGCACGCTGGGGGGCGGCCAAAGTCGGTGTAGCAGCCGCAAGAGTGGGGGCTGCAACAGGTGGCATCTTGCGCCCTTGGGCATCGGCCATAGGCTCTGCGCGTGTTGGCATGACGGGGTTGGACCGGACCACAGCGGCGGCGCGGGCCTTCATGTCGGGTTGCGGGACCGCGCGGCGGGCGGCCTCTTCTTCGGCGGCTTGAATGGCTAGAACTTCTCGCTGCGCTGCTGCCTGTTCGCGGCGGGCCTGAACGGTGGCGATACCGCCTTGGGCGACGCGTGTGGATACGCGCGCAGACACGGTGGCGGTCTTGCCCAGAATGCGCAGGATCAGCGCGTAGGCCATGATCAGGCCAACCACCAAAAACCGGCCAAAGCGGCGTAATTCATCGCGCGAAAAGCCCAGCACAAACGCCATCGACGCCAGCACAACAATGCCCATGACAAACGAAAACAATTTGACCGCAAATGTCGCGCCAAATGGCAACACTGTCAGGATCACAGCCAGAACCGTATCCCCCAACATGCCCCCTAGGCCAAAGTTGGGCGGCCATGCAGGACCAGGTGACAGGGTCGCGGCATAGACGGCACCAATGGCAATCACGATCGGCGCGAACACCAACCGGCCAAAGGCGCGGTCTTCTCCGAAATGTCCGGCGAAACGCACACCCCAAGTGATCAGTGTCAGCGGCATGACCCAAATGCCCAGACCCACAACCATCATCAACGGCGCTGTAATCGACGCGCCGAAACGACCCAACCAGTTGCGCACCGGCGCGTCCGTGGCGGAAATCCAGCTGGGGTCTTCTGGCGAATAGCTATAGACCATTGCCGCCATCAACAGGCCCACAATGACCAGCCCGATGCCGAACAATTCCTTGCCGCGTTTTTCGATCATCGCTTGGGTATCACTATCCAAGAGCGGGTCACGGCGTTGGTTGGAATAAGTAGCCATCTGTTTTACCTCAGTTGTACAAACAGTCGCGGATCAGGGTCAGACCACGCTGCATTTCTTGTGTTGGGGCGACCATGGCCACCCGAATAAATCCATCTCCGGGGTTTTGCCCGTTCGTGTCGCGGCTCAGATAGGCGCCGGGCAGGACCCGCACGCCTGTTTCTTGCCACAGCTTGACCGCCGCCGCTTCACCGTTGTCCACCGGCAACCACAGGAAAAAACCCGCCTGCGGGCTCTCGTATCCGGCGATATGCCCAAGGATGTCATCGGCGACTTCGAATTTCTGGCGATACAGCGCGCGGTTCTCGACGACATGATCATCGTCCGACCATGCGGCCGCTGCGACCGCTTGCAGCGGTTCCGGCAACGGGGCACCGGCAAAGGCACGCAAGGCGCGAACGCGCTTGATGCTTTCGACACCGCCTGCACAAAAACCGGACCGTAAACCGGGCAGGTTCGACCGTTTCGACAGCGAATGGAAAATCAACACGCGGTCGGGATCCGCACCCATTTGTGCTGCGACCTGCAAAGCACCAACAGGCGGCGTGTCGCGATATATCTCGGCGTAGCATTCGTCGGCGAAAATCTTGAAATCGTGTTTCTCGGCCAATGCGATCAGGGTTTCCCAATAGGCGCGGTCCGCCACGGCCCCTTGGGGGTTGGCGGGCGAACAGACATAGGCAATGGCCGTGCGATCCAACACATCCGGCGCAAGCCCTGCAAAATCCGGCAGATTGCCGGTTTGGGGCGTCGCAGGCACATAAAGCGCCTCGGCCCCGACCGACAGGGCAGCGACGGCGTAGACTTGGTAAAACGGGTTCGGCGTCAGGATCAGCGGCGTCTGGCCGTTTTTGGTTTCAGGACACAAGGCCATGGCCGCGTTATACAACCCCTCACGGGTGCCGTTGAGGGTCAGCACCTGTTCGGGGAGGACTTCCAATCCATAACGACGGCCCAAATAACCGCAAATCGCGCCCAGCAACGGGTCGGTTCCGTTGTTGTTGGGGTAATTGGCAAAGCTCGACAGGTTGGCCGCCAGCACATCGCCCACGAATGCAGGAAACGCATGGCGCGGCTCGCCAATCGTCATATTGATCACGTCATTGGCGCGTGTCGGCACATCCAAAA
>CAXIAS010000061.1:0-15506 GCA_964022195.1 uncultured Roseobacteraceae bacterium | reverse complement strand
GCCTTATCCCTTTGCCACAACGTCAATACAGCCGTCGGGCTGGCAGATTGCATCGCGGCTAGCCGGCACGATGATTGTTGTCTCATCTTCGATTACGGCAACAGGGCCACTGGCACGGTCCCCTTCTACCATCCCAAACCTGTCTACGATCGCAGCATCCAGATAACGGCCCTCAGCCGCATCAAACAGACGTCGGGCGCCGGACGTTTCCGCTGTGCCTGTTCGACTGGCGTCTGCAATTTTGGCGACCTGTTCTGGTGGGGTTGTAGCATTGACCGACCAAACGGTGATTTCGATATCCATGCCGTCGACGGGCCTGCCAAACAGCTTGGTGTAATCCTCGATGAAACGCGCCTCAAAGGTAGCCACATCGGGGTTCAACGCTTGGCCTTCGGTCAATTCTATCGGGATTTCCCATCCCTGCCCCGTATACCTCATATAGACCTTGAATTCCGACAATATCGGGCTGACCGCATCACAAGTGCGAACAAATCCGGTTGCTTCGGTTTTGAGGTCGGCCAATAGCGATCTGATCCGCGAGGGGTCGAAATCGCTTAGTTTCATGTAGACAGAGCGGTTCGCCTCAAACGAAAACGGGGCGCGCAGAAACCCGATAGCCGACCCAACGCCCGCGCCCGGTGGCACCAACAGACGGTCCACGCCCAGTTTTTCGCACAAGCGGCCAGCATGCAGCGGCGCCGCGCCGCCAAATGCGATCATCGTGTATTCGGACAGGTCCTCGCCATTTTCGACCGCATGGACACGGGCCGCGTTGGCCATGTTTTCATCCACGACTTCGGCCACACCAAACGCCGCCTCGACCGCATCCATATCCAATGTCTCTCCGACGTGGCCGGACAACGCAGATTTGGACGCATCAGGGTGCAATCTGATCGATCCGCCGGCAAAGTTGTTCGGATCCAGCTTGCCAAGCACGAGATCGGCATCGGTGACGGCAGGGCATTCGCCGCCGCGCCCATAGCAAGCAGGGCCCGGTTCGGATCCGGCACTTTCGGGTCCAACGCGGATCTGACGCATCGTATCCACATGCGCCAGCGACCCGCCGCCTGCACCAATTTCAACCATGTCGATCACGGGGATGGAAATCGGCATACCCGATCCTTTTTTGAACCGATAGGTGCGGGCCACTTCAAATACGCGGGACGTCTTGGGCGTCTGGTTCTTGATCAAGCAAATCTTGGCCGTTGTGCCGCCCATGTCAAAGGACAGCACCTTGTCCAACCCATAACGTGCGGCGATATGGGCTGCAAAGACCGCCCCGCCTGCGGGTCCGGATTCGACCAGACGTACGGGAAATTCGGCCGCGTTCTGGATTGAAATGATCCCGCCCCCCGAATGCATCAAGAAGATGCGGCATGCCACGCCCTCGGCCTTGAGACGATCCTCGAGCCTGCCTAGGTAGGACGCCATCAATGGTTTGATAAAAGCGTTTGCTACGACGGTGTTGAACCGTTCGTATTCACGCATCTGCGGGCTGACCTCGGACGAAATGGACACCGCAACATCGGGCAGTTTTTCGGCCAATACCTCGCGGACCAGTTTCTCATGTGCGGGGTTCAGGTAGGAATGGATTAGGCCAACGGCCACGCTCTCGAATCCGGCGGCGGCGATTTGGTCGACGACTGCCTCGACCTCTGCACGGTCGATATCGATCAGCACGGCACCGTTGGCGTCCATGCGCCCCCCGACGGTGAACCGCATATGACGTGGCAACAACGGATCAGGCAAGTTCAGGTTCAGGTCATATTGTTCGAACCGGCTCTCGGTGCGCATCTCGATGACGTCGCGAAACCCCTCGGTGGTAATCAGCGCCGTTTTGGCGCCGCGCCGTTCGATCAACGCATTGGTCGCCAAGGTCGTACCATGAATAATCTGGTCAATCTGGCCCGGATCAACACCCGCCTTGCCACAAACTTGATACATGCCCTCGATGATCGCATTTTCAGGCGCGGCATAGGTTGTCAGCACCTTGGTCGAAAACACTTCGGTGCCCCGTTCTAATACAACGTCTGTAAACGTGCCGCCGATATCGACGCCAAGGCGAATGGATGTCGCTGCCATCTGAGGCTCCTGCATATATTGACTGCTGCAACTGAGCCTGAATTATATCAAAAGATCAAATTGATTAAACCTTACCCCCCGATCACTATTTGTGATCTAAAGGGCCTGCATCGACGTCTTGGCGATCTGCGCGGCCCGTTCGACGTATCTGGCAGACCGGTTCGGGGCGTAGCGTGCGCAAAACGACAGCGGTTCGGGCAACCAATCGGCATCAATCAGATGCAGGTCACCCGACGCAAGTTCGGCGCTCAATAGCCGCTGGGGCAGCAATGCCACGCCCAGCCCTTCCAGCACCATTGGCAAGCATGCGGATAGTGCGCTTGAATGCACGATTTGCTCGGCGTGCAAACCACGTTCGGCGGCCATTCGGTGCAAGGCCGCGCAGGCCTGCGTATGTTTTGCATGGGTAATGATTGTCGCATCAAACAGCTCTGGCAGGGTGGGTTTGGAACTGATCCCTTGGGCCACTTCAGGATTTGCGACCCAGCAATATGCCTCTTGGCCTAGGGGCACAGTGGCAAATGTCGTGGATTTGAACGGTCCGGTTTGCAGGGCCAGATCAAGATCCCGTTCCATCAGTCGGCGGTCGATTGCGGATGACAGATCCACTTCTAACTGAATGCGTAGATTTGGATATGCGTCTTTCATTCTGCGCAAGAAACCCTGCAGCCAAGTGCAGGCCACCAATTCAGTCACCCCCAATCGCAAAGTTTCTTCGATCAGCTCTTGGCGTCCTGCTTGTTCAATTAGCGCCTCACCGGCCCATAACACGTCTCGCGTTTTTGCCAGCAGCTTTTCCCCATCTGAAGTCAGGCGCACCGATCCCGCGTTTCGGGTCAACAAAATGACGTTCAGCGCGGATTCCAATGCCGCGATACGTGCCGAGATATTGGGCTGAGTGGTGCCGAGTGCCGATGCAGCCGCACGGAACGTGCCTTTATCGATCACAAAGGCAAATGCCTCGAGTTGTTTGAATGTTATCTGACTCTTGATCACGTGCAGCTCTTTGATAAAAAATGCTTATGGGCACGGTATCCGTTCTACAGATAGGGGCAAGGCGGTTGTGGGGCCGCCAACAATGTTGCGCCCCCCACAGTTACGCGGGCTAGGTACCGCAATATGTTACATAGTTTCCAAAACCGGAGGGCGCGGGTTGGGCGTATCGGTCCGCAGACTGTGCCACAGAATACGGGTTTGTAACCCGTTCCAACAAACCGTCAAACGGGGACAGGTCCCCTGTCGATGCCGCCGATAGCGCCTCTTCTACCAAATGGTTGCGCGGAATATAGACGGGGTTGGCTGCCCGCATTCGGTCGCGAGACGCAGCAAGGTCCGGCTCTTGGTCCAAGCGGGCGTTGTAGCGATCTGCCCAAACGTCAAATGCGGTCGGATTTACAAACAACGCACGTGCTGACGATGTGTCGCCATGGGTAACCCCCGCGAGCGCGACAAACAGGTTGGTGTAATCGACCTGTTCGCCCTGCATAGTGGTCAATAAATCCTCAGCGAGGGATTGGTCCCCATCTTGGGCTGTTACCAGACCCAGTTTGGCGCGCATCCGGCCCAGCCACGCGGCGTCATAGCTGGCCTGATAGCCGTTGATCACGTCTGTCGCCTGCCTGATCGCATCGTCACTGTCGTCCGGATTAATCAGGTCCAACAAGGATTCTGCCAACCGCGCAAGGTTCCACCCACCAATGGCGGGCTGATTGCCAAGCGCATAGCGTCCCTGCTTGTCGATCGAACTGAATTTCGCCACGGGGTCATAAATGTCAACAAACGCGCAGGGGCCATAATCTATCGTTTCCCCCGAAATCGTCATGTTATCCGTGTTCATCACCCCATGCACAAACCCCAGTGTGACCCATTGCGCGATCAACGCGGCCTGTCTGTCGCAAACGGCTTCCAAGAACCTGAGGTATTTGTCAGGGGACGCAATCAAGTCGGGGTCGTGGCGTGCAATGGCATAATCGGCCAGCTGGCGCAGGCGGTCGACCTCGCCGCGGGCTGCAAAGAATTGAAACGTGCCGACGCGCAAATGGCTGCTGGCCACGCGGGCCAGCACAGCGCCCGCTTCGGGCCGTTCGCGCATCACGTCTTGGCCCGTGCCCACAGCCGCAAGTGCTCGGGTGGTTGGCACGCCTAGGGCATGCATCGCCTCGCCCATCAGGTATTCGCACAAAACCGGACCGACCAATGCCTTGCCGTCCCCACCACGTGAAAACGGGGTTTTGCCCGATCCCTTGAGGTGGATGTCCCAACGCGCGCCCTGCGGATCAAGGATTTCCCCTACCAGCAAGGCGCGACCATCTCCCAATTGCGGGGAAAACCCGCCAAACTGGTGGCCTGCATAGGCCATTGCCAATGGGCTGGCCCCTTCTGGTGCTTTGGCACCCGACAAAATCTCGGGGGTCATCGCAGCAGGGTCCAGCCCCAGCGCCTCGACCAAACCCGTGTTCAATTTCAAGAACTGCGGCGCGGGAACCTGATCGCCCTGCCAAGGGACATAGAGCCCGTCAAGATCGCGGGCATAACTATTGTCGAACGCAAAGGCGGCTTTGGTCACGTCCTATTCCGCCGCTTCGCGTTTTGGCAGCACCCAATCGGGCCGCACGAAATGGCAGGTATAGCCGTTTGGAGTCCGCGCTAGGTAATCCTGATGTTCTGGCTCGGCCTCCCAAAAATCGGTTGCCGGGGCGACTTGGGTGACCACTTTGCCCGGCCATAGGCCCGATGCATCAACGTCTGCAATTGTTTCCAGTGCAACCGCCTGTTGTTCGGGCGACGTAAAAAAGATCGCAGACCGATACGCGAGGCCCATATCATTACCTTGTCTGTTAGGTGTTGACGGGTCGTGGACTTGAAAAAAGAATTCAAGCAACTGTCGGTACGACATGACCGCAGGATCAAAGACGACCTCGATCCCTTCGGCGTGGGTGCCGTGATTGCGGTATGTCGCGTGGGCCACATCCCCGCCGGTATAGCCGACGCGGGTCGACACAACGCCGGACATCTTGCGGATCAGGTCCTGCATGCCCCAAAAACAACCACCGGCCAGAATTGCGCGCTCAGTCATGATCTTTCCTCTACTTGATCCAGAAAATCGCCATAGCCTTGGGCTGCCATATCGGCCTTGGGCACAAACCGCAGCGAGGCAGAATTGATGCAATAGCGCAATCCGCCCGCCTCTTGCGGACCATCGGGGAACACATGGCCAAGGTGGCTGTCGCCATCTTTCGACCGCACCTCTGTGCGGACCATACCCAACGCCGCATCGCGATGTTCGGTCACCTGCTCGGTCACAATCGGCTTGGTAAAGGCAGGCCAGCCGCAGCCGGCATTGTATTTATCACCCGACGCGAACAGCGGCTCGCCCGAGACAACATCGACGTAGATTCCTGCCTCATAGTGGTTGTCGTATTCACCTGTATAGGCGCGTTCCGTGCCGTTTTTCTGGGTCACCCGATACTGTTCGGGCGTCAGGTTCGACAGCGCATCTTGGGTCTTTTTATATGTCATTGGGATCCCCTTCAGTCGTCTTGATACAATATGGGACCCGTGGGCCAAAAGTCCAAGCCCGACCTCACACCTACGTTACCTGTTTGTGCGTGCCAGCAGCGCAACAGCACACAAGCCCACCAAGGTCACCATCAACGCCGCAGGAGCCGCCTCGGCGAGGTTCTCAAGCGAGGCCTTGCCGTGGACACGGGTTGCCAATGTGTCAAAGTTGAACGGCCGCAATAGCAACGTCGCGGGCAACTCCTTGACCGCATCAACAAAGACCAGCAACAGGGCCGATCCGATCGATGCCCGCACCAAAGGCAGATGCACCGCACGCAACGTGGCCCCAGCCGTATGCCCCAAAGACCGCGACGCCATCGCAAGGCTCGGAGCGACCCGCGCCAGCGCCGCATCAGCTGTGCCCTGGCCGATTGCAAAGAACCGGACAGAATACGCAAGGATCAGCACCGCCGCGGATCCGGTCAGAATCAGGCCCGGATCCCATCCGGTGAGCGCATAGATAAAATCCGCCACCATGTTGTCGAAACTGGCCAGCGGCACCAAAATGCCCAAGGCCAATACCGCACCGGGGGCGGCATATCCAATGGCGGTGACAGGCATCAGCAGGGCCGGCAACCGCTTGCCGCTTAGCCGGACCCCGTAGACCATAAACACCCCGCCGCTTACTGTCACGATTGCGGCAATACCTGCGACCCAGATTGTGCGCCACAGCGCCAGCAATAGCCCCGGCTCGGCCCATTGTGCGGCATCGAACGCATGGCTGATCAGGACCAGAACCGGCATCACAAATCCGACCAGAACAGGCAGCGCTGTCAACACAGCGACAGTCCGCCCGCGCCAGCGCGTCAATTGGACCGGCGCGACCGGACGGATGTTCCGTGCGTTCGTATAAGACCGACTGCGCCTGCGGCTTAGCTTTTCCAACGTCACGAGGGCCACAATGATCAGCAGCATTACGCTCGCCAGTTGTGCGGCTCCGCCCAGATTTCCGGCCTGTAGCCAGACCGTGAAAATACCCGTCGTCAGCGTCTGGACTGCAAAATAATCGACAGTGCCAAAATCGTTGACTGTCTCCATCATGACAACCGCAGTGCCCGCGGCGATGGCCGGACGGGCAAGCGGCAATCCAACCCGCCAGAACCTGCCCCACGCCCCTGCCCCCAGCGCGCGCGCGACGTCAAAGCTTGCGGCTGATTGTTCGCGGAACGCGGCCCGCGCGAGGATGTAGACATAAGGGTATAGCGACGCGGACAGGACAATAATCGCAGCGCCACGTGTCCGGATATTGGGGAACCAATACTCTTGGGCGCTGGACCACCCGAATAACTGCCTTAGGCCGGTCTGAACAGGCCCCGCATATTCCAGAAAGTCCACCAAAGCATAGGCCCCGACAAAGGCAGGCACAGCCAATGGCAACAACAACGCCCATTGCAACCAGCGGCGGCCCGGAAACTGGTACATCACCACAAACCACGCAGCCCCGGTGCCTGTGACAGCGGCACCAAACCCAACAGTCGCCATCAAGACCCCTGTATTGGTCAGATAACGCGGCAAGGTCGTTGCCCACAGATGGGGCCAAATATTGTCAACCGGATGAAAGGCAAACCAGATGACACATATAATCGGCAGCAAAACAGCTGCGGCAATAGCCACCGCCCCCGTTGACCATCGGTCAATGCGGGGGGCGGTTTTTGGTATCTGACTAGAATGCTCGGTCATTTCTTGGGCGGGGTTAAACGAAACATGTTTAACTGTCCAGAAATCCGACTATGATACGCTCAACTAAGAACAAAATGGCAGGACCACATGCAAATCGCCTTACACCTTGGCGCGAACTGCACCGACGAAGACCGCATTCTCAAGTCTTTGCTTAAGAACGCCGAGACTTTTTCAGATTATGGCATCAAGGTGCCCGGCCCGGGGAAATACCGGCGGCTGATCCGTGAAACGATCCAGAACCTGAACGGCGCCGCCCCCGCCCCTGACACGCACAACATCCTGCTGGATGCCATTCTGGATGATGAGGCCGCCGACCGTCTGATCATGAGCAACGCAAATTTTATCTGTATTGCCAACCGGATTTTCGACGAAGGTGTATTCTACCAACAGGCCGAGGCCAAAATCCACGCGTTCCATCAATTGTTTCCCGAGGACGAGATCGAGCTGTTCTTGGCGTTACGCAACCCCGCGACGTTTCTGCCGGCCGTCTTTAGCCAGTCCAAGGCCGATTCCCCTGCCACGTATCTAAAGGGGCTGGACCCGACACAAATTCGCTGGTCCGATCTAATCCGGCGTATTCAGCATGTCGTGCCCCTGACCAAGCTCACCGTTTGGTGCAACGAGGACACCCCTCTGATCTGGGCCGAGGTATTGCGCGCCATGTCGGGCGTGGACCAACACCAGCGCATCACAGGCGGGTTTGACCTGCTGGCATCCATCATGTCGCCCGAAGGCATGAACCGGTTCTTGAACTACATGCGTGCGCACCCGCCAAAAACCGAAGAACAAAAACAACGGATTATAGGGGCGTTTCTGGACAAATACGCACTGGACGACGAGGTCGAAGAAGACATCGAAATGCCCGGAATGACAGAAGAGATGTTCGAACACCTCACCGCGATCTATGACAACGACGTCGCGTTTATTGAACAACTGCCGGGCGTGACGTTCATCGCCCCCTAACGTCCGGCAATGTGTCACGCCATCGGGACGCTACATCCCCAATGCGGACTTATACATGTCCAAGACGGCTTCTTCTTCGGCCAGATCATTTGCGTCGCGTTTGCGGATTGCGATCACCTTGCGCAGGACTTTGGTGTCATAACCGCGGCCCTTCGCCTCGGCCATCACTTCCTTTTGCGCGTCTGCGATGTCTTTCTTTTCGGCTTCCAGACGTTCGAAACGTTCGATGAATTGACGCAGTTCCTGACCGGCGACAGTTGTGGTGCTTTCAGTGACATCGTTCATTTGGGTCATCCTCGATTTGCTGGTTGCCCTTCCCTAGCCCGACCGTAACAGACCCGCAACCCTTGCACGATGGTGACGCATTGGTTAGGCGCATAACATCGCAAATCGGGGAACTATAATATGATCTGGACTGGCGCGTTTTTGACCTTGGTAGGTTTAATTGGCATCGTTTATTCCATCGTGATGGTGGCGCGTGCGAAACGCGCACAGCTGCCCGATGAAGAGATGCGCAAAAAACTGGCCAAGTTATTGCCAGTCAACCTTGGCGCACTGTTTGTGTCAACGCTGGGCTTAATGATTGTGATAGTCGGGATTGCCCTGTCCTAGACCGCGCAGAACACCTCGTATAGGCGTTCCAGGATCGGGCGGATCCGCGCATCGGCCAACTGATACCGCATGATGCGCCCGTCTCGTTCGCATGACACCATGCCTTCGGCCCGCAACCGCAGCAGCTGACCCGAAACATAGGACTGGGACGCGCCGATCGTTTGCTCCAGCTCGCCCACCGTCATTGGCCCCGCAACCATTGCACACAACAGCCGGAGCCTGCGCGGGTTCGAGAGGGATTTCAGAACTGCGGCCGCGTCATCAGCCGCAGCATCCATCGGATCGGGATCAAATGTGGTGTGGTTTTCCATGCGGCGACGTTACCTGACGTTTAAATACATTTCAATATTGAAATACGTTAAAAGTGCTATATCTTGTTCGAAAGGAGAATCGAAATGACCCCTATCGTCCACGCCTTTTTCGACGTTGCGACAAATACAGTGTCCTATGTCGTTCGGGAATCCGACGGGTCCAATTGCGCGATCATCGACAGCGTGCTGGATTACGATCAGGCCTCTGGACGCACAGACACGCAATCAGCTGACACCATTGTTGCATTTGTCCAAGGCCATGCCCTGACCGTAACTTGGATCTTAGAGAGCCATGTGCACGCCGACCACCTGTCCGCCGCCCCTTACTTGCAACAGCAACTGGGTGGCAAAATCGGCATTGGTGACCAGATCACCGTGGTGCAAGACACATTCGGCAAGGTCTTCAACGAAGGCACGCAGTTCCAACGTGACGGGTCCCAGTTTGATGCGCTGTTCAAGGATGGCGACAGCGCACACATCGGCCAGATGCGGATCGACGTGATGCATACACCCGGCCACACCCCTGCCTGCCTGACCTATGTCATCGGCGATGCGGCCTTTGTGGGCGATACGTTGTTCATGCCCGACTTTGGCACGGCACGTTGCGACTTTCCGGGGGGGTCGGCTGATGATTTGTATAAATCGATCCAGCGCATTCTGACCCTGCCGGACGAGACCCGTATTTTCGTCGGGCATGACTACAAGGCGCCAGGCCGTGACGAATTTGCGTGGGAAACAACAGTCGGCGAGCAAAAGGCCCTGAATATCCACATCGGAGAGGGCCGGCCGCTAGACGAATTCGTCACCATGCGCACCGAGCGGGACGCAAAGCTGGGAATGCCCAGACTGATCCTGCCATCAATCCAGACAAATATGCGCGCAGGCCAACTGCCTGAAGCAGAAGACAACGGCACCCAATACTTCAAAGTGCCCATCAACACACTCTAAGGACAAGAAATGCATCAAGATTGGATAATGGGCCTGATCGGCGGCGGGATCATCGGGCTGGCAGGCGCGGTTTTTCTGCTCGGAAACGGCAAAGTAATGGGGGCATCCGGCATCATTGGCGGATTGGTTGACCGCAGCGGGTGGAGCAATTGGGCAGAGCGCACAGCACTTTTGGCCGGTTTGTTCATTGTGCCAGCCATCATCACACTGTTCTGGGGTGTAAAACCGACCAACGCCACTTCGAACGTTGTTCTGCTGGCCGCGGCAGGCCTTTTGGTCGGGGTCGGAACACGCATCGCAAACGGATGCACGTCGGGCCACGGGGTCTGCGGCATTTCGCGGCTGTCATTGCGCGGTATCGTGGCGACTGTATTCTACATCCTTGCTGGCGGTCTGACTGTCGTCATCTTTAAACACCTGTTGGGGGTCATCTAATGCGTTCAATTCTGGCATTTATCACTGGCGGCCTGTTTGGTGCGGGCCTGCTCATTTCGGGTATGACCGATACAAACAAAGTCCAAGGCTGGCTGGACATTTTTGGTCAATGGGACCCGACACTGGCGTTTGTGATGGGCGGTGCCATTATCCCGATGGCCATCGCCTGGCAATTGACGCGCGGCCGGACGCCTGTCGTCGGCGGCTCGTTTCCGGCCCCGCCCGAGCCGCGTTTGGGCCGTTCGTTGATCGTGGGATCGGCCATGTTCGGCGCCGGATGGGGGCTCGTCGGCCTATGCCCGGGCCCGGCCATTGCCTCACTTAGCTATGGCGGGACAAGCGGTGTTGTCTTCTTGCTCGCGATGCTGGCGGGGATGGCCATTGCACCTGCGTTGAAGTCTCGGCTGGCATAGCCGTAATTCTGACGTTAATAAGGCCTATGGATATTCGCACCCTTTCCCCCGATGTAGCCGTGAGCCCGCAAATCGAAGCCTCAGACCTGCCCAAACTGGCGCAGGCGGGCTTCACCACGATTGTCTGCAACCGACCCGACGCCGAAGTCCCGCCGAGCCATCAAGCCGCGGCGATCGAGGCGGCGGCAACGGCCGAAGGACTGGCATTTCACTATATTCCGGTCACCCACCAAGGAATGACACCCGAACTGATCGAGCAAGAAAAGCAGCTGTTCAGCGCTGCAACTGGCCCTGTGTTTGCCTACTGCGCATCTGGGACCCGATCCGCCATTGTCTGGAGCTATGCAATGGCGGGACAGATGCCCACCGACGACATCATCTCGGCCACCGCGGCGTCAGGCTATGATCTGGGCGGAATGCGCGACACGTTGGACAAACTGGCCCAACGGTCAGGCTGACGCTTCGGCAACAAGCGTTTCTTGGATTTCCGGCGGCGGCGGCAAATCCGACATGGCCGCACCGAAATTGGGGCTAACCCTGACCGCGCGCTTGCCTGTGGATTGCCCCAACCGCGCTTTGCAAACCACGCTTTTGTCGGTGGCGCGCAACTGAACCGACCCGACAGTTGCCCCATATAACGGGAACACCTGCCCAACGGTCAAATTAGTGACTTGTGCAATCGACAGTGACATCCGTGTCAATTCGGCCTCTAACGCAGCGGGGGCTTTCAAAACCGTTGCCTCAAACGCAGATGCCCAATCGTTGTCTTGCACGCCCGGGTCTGCAACAACACCGCCCGACGCTATGTCGGGCAAGGCCAATCTGACAGCCCCCTTTCTGTCGCCCCCCAAACCGATCGTCAGGGTCAGCAACCGGTATCCCCCATCCGGCAATGCGAGCCCGACTGCACGCGGGTTCGCAAACCTGCGCCCGACACTGACCCCGTCAATCCAGTCGTGTAATTCCGATCCTCGCGTCGCGAGGCCCCCTTGCGTCAGGAAATGCCCGCACAGGGGTGACGTCAGCAACATATCCGCGCCTGTGATCGGTCGATCCTCGGACGGTTGGGTCAATACAGATCCGGTCGTCTGGTGTTCGATGACCGCAGATCGCATCTGCGGGTCCATTACAAAACACCCAATCGCAGACCCTGCCCGATCCATCGCCAAAATCAACGAATCCGCTGCAAGGCCCTGAACCAGATCATCCAACGGTATAATCTGTTCACTAACGTCATCGACGGACACGACCATGTCCATCGATTCATCCGCTGCCCGCGTCATGGCCAGACGCATTGCACGCGCCGATGACAAAGGCACCTGTTCTGGTTGCCTGTCGTCCGGTTGGCGTGTCATCTGCCGTAAGATACTTGTGCCGCTGCTCAATTGCCCAATTGCCATTCTGCCAAAGTTGGTAAACATCTAAGCGTCGAAGGTTACGGATTTCCTAAATTTGCCCGAATAGGCAGCGTGATTCTGAATGCAGCGCCGCCTTGCCCCGGCAGATAGGCAATATCCCCGCCCAACCGCTGCATGACCTCTTGGCAGATCGCCAGCCCCAGCCCCGCGCCGCCCGCCTGATGCGAATCCATAATCCGTGAAAACTTCTCGAAAATGACTTGCCGTTTGTCGTGCGAAACCCCGCTTCCGTTGTCGATAAAATCAACGATAACAAACTGTTTGGACTGCGCGACTTTGATCGTCAGTTCCGGCGCTTGTGCGTCACAGTATTTCGATGCGTTGCTGATCAGATTGATAAACACCTGCGACAACCGCCCCAGATCGGTTTCGACAAAGATGGCTTCTTGGGGTTTGTTACGTTTGATTTTCAGCTCTTGGGTTTTGGCCACGCTGATCGCCTGATCAACGACTTTGGACAGCTGCCCCATTTCGATCTGCAAATTGACCTGCCCGTTGGCAAGAACCGACAAGTCCAAAAGGTCGTCCAGCAATCGCGTCAAACGCATCGTCTCGTCGTGAATGATACCCGCATATCGTTGGTTAGGCCCTGTGCTGTCGGCAGTGTCGCGCAAAATCTCGGAGAATGACCGGATCGATGTCATCGGTGTCCGCAGTTCGTGGCTGATCTGGCTAAGGAATGCGTCCTTTTGCACCGATAGCGCCGTGAGCTTTTCATTGGCTTCGCGCAAGGCTCCGGCGGTTCGGTCCTGCTCGGCGGATTTTGCCTCTAGCCGGTTCGAGTATTCCAGAATCTGCGCCGCCTCATCGGCAACGGCGATCAGATCCTCAACCGAGACTGCGGCGCCTTCGATCAACTGCCCCACCATCGCATGCGCCGTCGCAGCCCCGACCGATCCCGCAAGTTCGCGTTCCAGTTCTTCGACAAATCTGGGGGTGACCTCAGGTAGGAAACCGTCTTTGCCTTGCTTGACAGCTGCCGACTGAAAGAATGTCTGCGCGTCAGGGGCACCGATGATCCGCTGCGCCATAATCAACAAATCCTCGGCCTGCGCCGCAGCACCGCCCCAAGATCGTGATCCGCTGGTCGTATGGAAAACATTGACAAACTGCGCACCCTGAAGCCGTTCCAAAGGCGCCGGAAAGCTGAACACCGAGCCCAGAAAAAATGCGGTTGAATTCAGGATCATCGACCACATCAACCCGTGCAACAAAGGATCCATCCCTTCAATGCCAAACAATGCCTGTGGCCGCAGCCAGCCTAGGCCGAACGGGCCGGCCAGCGCCACGGCGTCTGATACAAAGGCCCCGTCGCCCAAACTGGGTAAAAACAACGTCCAGCCCCAAACGCAAAATCCCGTGACCAAACCCATGGCCGCCCCTGTGCGGGTTGCGCCACGCCAAATGATGCCCCCGATCAAGGCGGGCAGAACCTGCACCGCGCCGCTGAACGACACCAGACCAATCGCCGCCAAGGCGCTACCGCCGCCCGATAGCCGAAAATAGAGATACCCCAACAGCAGCACACCCGCGATTGATATCCGGCGCGACGTCAAGATCACCGATCGGACATCGCCCGACATTTGGGCCCCGTGCCTGCCGGTGGTGGCTAGCCAGACAGGCAGCACAATATGGTTCGACACCATGGTCGCCAAGGCGATGGTCGACACGATCACCATCGACGTTGCCGACGAAAATCCGCCCAAAAAGGCAAACATCGCAAGTCCTTCGCGCCCCTGACTTAGCGGTAAGGTCAGAACGAACAGATCGGGGTTGGAGCCGGCTGGCAGGATTGACAGGCCGGACACTGCGATCGGGATCACAAACAGGCTCATCAGCATCAGATAGGCCGGAAACGCCCAGCTGGCGACGTTCAGATGGGATTCATTGTCGTTTTCGACCACCAGAACCTGAAACATTCTAGGCAAACAGATGAACGCCGCCCCCGACAAAAAGATCAACCCGACCCAACGGCCACCTGATTGATTGAATTGGGATATTTCGGATGCGTCGATCTTTTGCAGCATATCTGACGGGCCGCCGGACAGGCCCCAAACGACAAATACGCCAACCGCGAGCAGCGCCAGCAACTTGACGACCGCCTCGACCGCAATCGCGAGAACAATGCCGTGGTGCCGTTCGTTTGCATCCAGATTACGCGTGCCGAATAAAACAGTGAACACCGCCAGCCCTGCGGCGGTCCAGATTGCGGCGCGGTTGATTTGAACATCACTCCAGATTGTTCCCGCGCCTTGTGCAAATACCGAAAATGACAGGGTCACTGACTGCAGCTGTAGCGCGATGTAAGGGGTTGTCGCAACGATCGCCAAAACGGTCACGACTGACCCCAGCAGCTTGGACTTTCCGAACCGCGATGAAATCAAGTCTGCGACAGACGTGATCCGCTGGGTTCTCCCGATCCTGACCAACCGGCGCAGCACCCACCACCAACCGATCATCACCAACGTCGGTCCCAAATAGATCGTCACGAATTCCAGGCCAGACCGCGCGGCAAAGCCGACAGCCCCGTAAAACGTCCATGCAGTGCAATAGATTGACAACGACAACGTGTAGATGACTGGCGAAGAAATCCAGCGCATCTTGCCGCGCGCGGCCTGTCTTTCGGCCAAGAAAGCAACCAGAAACAAACTGATGACATAGGCCATCGCAACAAAGATAAGGACGTTAAAGCTGACCATTATTTGGCCTCGGGGTCCGTTGGATCAGCGACAAACCTGGAAATCAGCCCCGCAGCTACGATCAACAGAGACCAGACCCCGAAAATATACAAAATCCCCTGACTCGTCAGGGCACCGGCCTGCCATAGCAACGGGAGTGACGTCAGCACCGCGCCCATAACGGGCAGGATTCGCGCCAGATCACGCAAGCGGCGTTGCCGGTAAGGCCCGCGCGCCAGAAACTTGAGGTGCCTTGGGTCACTCATTTCCAACCATCTGACGGACCACTTCCCGAACTTCCGAATTCGAGAACGGCTTGGTCATAAAATGATTTGCGCCCAAACGTTTGGCGGTCTCGCGATCCTTGGTCTGGCCTCGGGCCGTCAGCATCAATACCGGCGTATC
>CAXIAS010000060.1:0-16451 GCA_964022195.1 uncultured Roseobacteraceae bacterium | reverse complement strand
TAGGACGACCCCAGATGTTTTCGCCCATCCGGCGGTCAATTTTGTATTTGGCAGCTGTACGTTTAGTCATACGCTGATCTCCTTCTAAAAGTGCCCCAAGGGGCGTGAAGGGCGTTGTCCTCTTCGCGGATTTTGCCGCGATGACAGGGTTCCGATTGCTCGGTCCACCAACACCAATGAATGAGCGGCGTATATAGGTGTGGCGAACAGAGTCAACACACACATTGCAATTGGGACTGGTCCGCGTCAAATGTGGCCAATGACCCCAGCCCCAGCCCCCCGTCTTGCCCACTATCTTGGCGCGTTTGCCGCCGGTGGATTGATTTCATTAATGTTGCTGACCAATGGCCCATTGGCGCAGTATGGCACGCTGCTGTATTCGAGCTGGGTGCCGCATTTTACAGGCACTGTTCTGGCGATTGGAATTCTGTTGGTTATGCGCCCCGCCCGCGTCACCCCCAAACGCCCGCCCTTGTGGGCCTATCTGGGCGGGGTTAGTGGCGGTTTGACTGTAATTGCAACCTCGGCTGCGATGAATTCGGCCTTGGCGTTATCGGGGACGATCGCACTGGGCCTAGCTGGCCAAATCATATTTTCGCTGTTTGCAGACGCCCGCGGACTGTTCGGTTTGCCACAAAGAACACCCACACGCCGTGATTTTGCTGGCCTCGGGCTGATTGGCGCAGGCGCATTGGTGTTGATCTTTTTCGGAGCGGCTGAATGATCGTCTTTATCACCCTCGCAATCGGCTCGGGATTGTTGGTTGGCCTTAGCCGTCAACTAAATGGGCGCCTCGCGCTGTCCACCAATGCGTGGGAATCGTCGTTCTGGAACCACATTGTTGGGCTTGGGTTCGTCAGTTTGATCGCCTTGATTGCGGGGGGACTGTTCACGGGTGCCCCGCTGGACGCCCCATGGTGGGCCTATTTGGGGGGGCCAATCGGGGTGTTGTTTATTGCTGCGGGGTCCTGGGCCATCAACCGGATTGGAGCCGCGCAAACGGCCATGCTAATAATCGCGGGACAAATGATTTCAGGCGTTTTGTTAGACGTCGCAATGCACGTGCCAGGTCAGACCTGGGCGCGTGTCCTCGGGGTCGTGTTGATCCTTGGCGGCATCTGGGTAACCCGCACCGCCAAGGATAAGCCCTAACCGACGTAGAACCCTAACTGCTGCGGCAGGTGGTCCTTGGCCGACACGCCCAATTCGCGTGCCATGCGCATGGCCACATGTGGATCTCGCAGGTGTTCACGAGCCATTAGCGCGATATCGGCCTGACCGCTGTCGATGATCGCTTCGGCCTGTTTTGCATCTGTGATGCACCCGACAGCCGCCGTTAGGATACCGGTTTCGCGGCGCAGTTGTGCGGCAAGCCCAACCTGATCTGCGGTCCGTGTTCCGATAGATGCGCGCGCATCAGGCGTGGCACCGCCACCTGAGCAATCAATGATATCCACACCAAGATCGCGGAGCGCGGCGGCCATTTGAATGTTGTCTTCGATCGTTAGACCGCCATCGATCCAGTCGGTAACTGACAGGCGCACGGCCATCGGTAGGTTTTCCGGCCAGACTTCGCGCACGGCCGCGACCGTTTCGCGCATGAACCGCGAACGGCCTTCAAAATCGCCGCCGTATTCATCGGTCCGTGTGTTCACCAATGGCGTGAAAAAGCTGTGCAGCAGATAGCCGTGCGCGCCGTGGATCTCGACCAATTGATAGCCGGCATCCAAAGCGCGTTTGGCAGCAGACACAAAATTGGCCGTCATTGCGTGAATATCCGCAACCGACATGGCCGTCGGCGCCTTGTTCAGCCGTGTGCCGTCCCTATCGAAGACATCACCCGTTGGTCCGATGATCGGCCAACCACCATTGTCATCGGCCAAATGCGCGCCCCCGTCCCATGGCACTGCCGCAGACGCCTTGCGTCCTGCATGCCCGATCTGAACACCAATCACGGCACCGCAAGACTTCGCAAATGCGTTGACCGGTGCAATTGCCTCAGCCTGTGTATCATTCCACAGGCCCGCACAGCCGGGTGTGATCCGCCCCTCAGGGGATACGGCTGTTGCCTCGGCAATGATAAGGCCCGTGCCGCCCATTGCGCGCGCGCCAATATGGGCCATGTGCCAATCGGTGGCGACCCCATCGTTGGACGAATATTGGCACATCGGCCCCAT
This sequence comes from uncultured Roseobacteraceae bacterium, assembly GCA_964022195.1. Lineage (GTDB taxonomy): Bacteria > Pseudomonadota > Alphaproteobacteria > Rhodobacterales > Rhodobacteraceae > Yoonia. The sequence goes on along the minus strand of CAXIAS010000060.1, from coordinate 14,274 downwards.
ACCGATGCGGTTACGCAACGTGACGTCTTTGATCTTTAGCGGTTCAAATAGGGTGCTCATTCGTCCTCTCCTGCCGTCATTGCCTTGATGCCAGCCACGCCTGAATTCCCCAGCTCGACCGTAGCAAACGGGCCACCGATCATCAGGTTGGCCGGGTCTTTGTTATCCAGCGGCGGGGTGGTGGCGAAAATCTCTTTGGCGTAGTCTTCGGCGTTGTCTTTGGGCCGGTAGCCGATGTGACCGGCCTGTGCGTTGTCCACCACGGCACGGTCATTGTTGGAAATACCGTAGATGATGCTGTTGCCGACAACGGGGCTACTGACAGATTTCTCGACCAGTTGGATCAGGTCATCGGGCGACAACCATGTGCCAATCGCCCGCGCGTTCATCGGTTTGGGTGTGGCCGAAAAAATGCGCATGCAGACAGCCTCAACCCCTCGTTTGTCCCAATACAGGCTGGCAAGATCTTCGGCAAAGCATTTGGCCAGACCGTAGTAAGTGTCAGGCTTGTGCGGGGCATCGACACCGATCGTGCCGGTCTTGGCATGCATCCCGACCGCGTGAACCGATGAGGCGTAGACCACCCGCTTGAGGCCATTTCGATAAGCGGCTTCCCAGACGTTATAGGCGCCAATGATGTTGGAATGCAGGATGTTGTCCCAAATGTCTTCGTCAGCAATCGCGCCAAAGTGGACGAACATATCCGCGCCTTTGGAAATGTCGACCATCGCATCCAGACTGCCGACATCCGCTTTTATGTAGGTCTCGTTCGGGGCAAGGTTTTCGATGTTTTCGACCAGATCAGTGCTGACCAATTCGTCACACATCGCTGCCAGCGGCGCACGCAAGGTTGAGCCCAAGGCACCAGCGGCACCGGTAAGTATTAGCTTTTTCATGATTTTTTCCTGACAGTTAGATGACAGCCTTTTCGACGAATTTCTCGCCCCGTTCAATACGGTCGTAGCCGAATGGCGAAAGGTCAAGGGTCTGGTATTCGCCCGTGGCAATCAACTCTGCCAACCCGCGCCCGATGGCAGGGGCTTGCTGCAACCCGTGGCCCGAGAACCCGTTGGCAAACACAAAGTTGGCGACTTTGGTGTGCTTGCCCACAATCGCATTCTGGTCAAAGGCGTTATAGGCATAATGACCCACCCACATATTGGTCATCTTGATCGCCTCGAACGCCGGCACACGGTGGGCGAGGTTGGGCCAGACCTTTTGCTCCCAAATGGAATGATCGGCTTCAAAATCATCATAGTCGACAGGGCCATCATCATCGGGCGGACAGCCCGCCAGATAATACAACCCGTCGCTGCGCATATGCACGCCACTAGGATCAATCGTCAGTGGCAGGTCGCGGTCCAACGGCTGCGCGGCATCAAAGATAAAAGTATACCGTTTGCGCGGTTCGACCGGCAGTTCAATCCCCGCCATTGCCGCCGTCAGTTTGGCCCTTGGGCCAGAGGCATTGACCACAGTTCCGCAGGATATGACTTCGCCTGACGCCAACGTCACGCTGTCCACGTTGGTACCGGCGGTGTTTAGGGTCATCGTCGTGACCTCGCCTGCAAAGTATTCGACACCGCGTTCGCGTGCGAATTTTTCACACCAGTCAAACATGGTGCGGCCGTCGAAATAGCCTCCGTCGATCAGGTTGTGATTCCCCGCGATCACGTCATCCAAATTGTAGAATGGATAGGCATCTTTGATCTGATCGGCCGTCATATGTTTGGTGCCAGACCCCAAGGCGGATTGAATTTTCTGGGCCTCGGCCAAATTGGCAGCAAAGGCGTCGTCTTCGGCCAGATACATATAGCCGTAGGATTGGATTGGCAGATCAGGCACACGTTCGTCACCGCCATAATGGCTGCGCATGTTCTTGACGAAATCGGCGGCAAACTGGCTGATCTGAACGTTGATGGCCGCCGTAAACTGTTGGCGCATACAGCTGTTGGTGTGGGAAGTTGACGAAAACTCATAGGTGGGATCGCGTTCGACCACCAAGATCCGTCCATCGAAATCATCGCGTCCGGATAGGAACCAGGCGATAGACGATCCGTAGATCGCCCCGCCCACTATGATTACGTCATATGATGTGTGAGCGGGGGATGTTGTCATTTTGTTACTCTGCTGTTGAAGATATACGTGGCACCAGCGCCTTAACCAAATCACGCATGTGCAACTCACCTACAGGAGTGTCACCATCCATTACGCGATAATGCAAGGACGTATCGCCCTCGGATCGAGCAATCAGGCTTTCTAGATTGTCACGCACGTCCACATCGCCCGCGAATTTCTTGCCTTTGAGCGGCTCCATGACCGAGCTGACGCGCAGAACACGCGCACGGTTAATGTCGGACACAAAGTCTTCGATGTAAGGATCGTTGGGGTTCATCAAGATACCCTGCGGCTCGCCCTGTTGCACAACCGCGCCATCCTTGAGGATGACAAGGTGATCAGCAAGTTTCAGGGCTTCATCCAGATCGTGGGTGATAAAGACGATCGTCTTGTGCAGTTCTTCTTGCAGTTCCAACAAAAGGTTCTGCATGTCGGTGCGGATCAGTGGGTCAAGCGCCGAGAACGCCTCGTCCATCAGCATGATGTCGGTGTTTGCGGTCAGGGCGCGGGCGATACCCACACGCTGTTGCATACCACCGGACAATTGCGCCGGATAATGGTTCTCGTAGCCGTCAAGGCCCACGCGAGCCAGCCACTTCATGCCCTCTGCGTTACGCTCGGATTCCGACACCCCTTGCACTTCCAACGCCATCGCGGCGTTTTGTAAAACAGTGCGGTGCGGCAGCAAAGCGAACTTTTGGAACACCATCGACATCATCTTTTGGCGTTTGATGCGTAGGTCTTCGTCGGACAAGGCCATCACATCGACACCGTTCACGATGATCTCGCCCGCGGTGGGGTCGATCAAACGGTTGAGGTGACGGATCAAGGTGGATTTACCCGACCCCGACAGACCCATCACAACTGTGATTTCGCCAGCCTGCATATCAACGTTGATGTCTTGCAGACCCAGCACGTGTTTGTGCTGTTCCAACAGTTCAGGCTTACCCATCCCTGCTTCGACGTATTGCATCATGTCTTTGTGGCGCGGGCCAAAAATCTTATACAGACCGCGCAGGCGAACTTTGGGTTGATCAGTCATAATATCCGCCCTTTCTAGTGTGTTTTATGGGTCATATCGACCCGTGACAGTGCAGCCTTGGACACGCGGTCAAGCATGACGGCCAGAAGAACGATACCGATACCAGCGACAATACCCACACCCAATTCAAGGTTACGAATACCGCGCAGAACGTTCACACCCAGACCCGGTGCGGACACTAGGGACGCGATAACGACCATCGCGAGCGACATCATGATCGTCTGGTTCACACCCGCCATGATGTTGGGTAACGCGAGCGGCAATTGCACTTTGGTCAGGCGCTGGCGCGATGACATGCCAAACGCATTTGCAGCCTCGATCACGTCTTTGTCGACAAGGCGGATGCCTAGGTCGGTCAGGCGGATCACAGGCACAATCGCGTAAAGGATGATCGCGATGCCGTATAGTTTGGATTCAGTGACCGAGAACAAAAAGATCAGCGGGATCAGATACACAAATGTCGGAAGGGTTTGCAGCAAATCCAGGATCGGCACGATCGATCTTTGAAGTCTGTCGGATTTGGACATTGCAATTCCGATCGGCACGCCCAGCACGATCGAAATACCGGTGCAGACAAAGATGATCGACAGTGTTTGCATCGCCACATCGTAATGGTCGACAAAGGCCATAAGCAGGATAGAGATTGCCACGAATACGGTAACACCAACCGATTTAGATGCTTTCCACGATACCAGCAACAAGAGCGGGATCATCGCCCACCAAGGCACGGCTTGGAACAACCACAACGCGCCGTCCAACAGCCAGCTAAGGGGCTGTGTAAGAGGGTCAAGAACCGATTTCAAAGCAGGTTTTGCGGCCAGAAAGCCGTCTTCGATGCCTTTGGTGACGTCACGTGTCTGGCTAAGGCTGCCGCAGCTTTCGTTTAGATTATCGAGTGATGGAAACGGAAAGATCGGCCCAGAGGACGCCTCACCCGAACTTTGAGCCATCAAATCCGCCATTGAAAGAGGGGCATCAGATGCGCCGCCTCCGCACCAGTCTTCCATGCCTAACACACGGAAAAGCCCGTCATAAAACGCCATTTTTATCATCCCCTGAATGTAGTTGACCCTCACGCCTGACTTGCAAGCGTGAGGGTCTTGTCAGTTTCGCAAATTACTTGAGCAGAGCAGCAAGGTTTGCTTTTGCTTCGTCGTCCAGCCAGTCAGCCCATACGTCTTTGTATGAGGACAAGAAGTAAACGGCGGCTTCTTCGTTGGACGCGTTGTTGTCCAGACGCCATGCCAGAACTTCGCCCATTTGAGCGTTAGTGAAGGACACGTTGGCCAGCAATGCAGCTGCAGCAGGCTCACGATCAACAAACGACTGAGACGCAGCAGTTACAACTTTCGCAGCAGGATACGCCGAGAATGTTGGGTTTGCACAGTCAACGTCGCCGTTACATGTGTGTGCTTCAGCATTGTATTCGCCAACCTGAACCTGAACCATCGGGTATTTGCCCAAAACAGCTGTTGGCGCCCAGTAGTATCCGAACCAAGGACCTTTTTCGTCAAACGCAGCCGCGATAGACGTCTGAAGTGTTTCACCAGAACCATGCTGGAAACGCTCAAGACCGTTGCTACCGTCAACACCCAGAGCTTTCAGGTTGTTGTTGTTGATGATGTCACAAGCCCAGCCCGACGGGCAATCGTGGAATTTGCCGCCAACAGCAGCAGGGTTAGCCATAATGCCTTCCCATGTGGTCAGTTCTGGGTTGGATTCGGCCAGATACGCTGGGATCCACCAAGCTTCGACACCGCCGTCGGACAGAACGTCTGCCAATTCGACCAGTTTGCCTTCTTCCAGAAGACCACCATAAGCAGGTGTAGAGTTCGCCCAGACTTCTGTTAGGATGTCAGGCTCGCCGGTTTCAGCCAAAGATGTCAGCGCGGGAACTGTCGAGGATGGCACTTTTTGAACAGTGCAACCCAGGCCCTGCTCCATCAAGAAGGACGCAACAGCCGTCACAACCTGAGAAGACGCCCAGTCCATTTCAGTGATAGATACTTCGCCACAATCTGCCATTGCAGATGTCGCTGAAAGTGTCAGTGCAAGTGCGGATACTGCACCTAGTGTTGTCTTTTTCATCGTAATTCTCCCTGTTAGTGGCAACATTAACGAGGAGTCATGCGCAAGATTGCAACCAAAAACTGGGATTTTTTAGTAACAATCTTGTCGCTTGCACAAAACACGGGCAGGCGCATAGCGCAAATCCGTCACTTTGACACGGATTTGCGCCAGCATTTATTCGGCCGCGTCGAGGTACTCGTCCATAGGTGGACAGGTGCAGATCAGATTTCTATCGCCAAAAACGTTGTCGACTCGGTTAACGGGTGGCCAATACTTGTCCACTCGGAACGCACCAGGAGGAAAACATCCCTGTTCACGTGTGTATGGACGGTCCCAGTCACTGACCAGATCGATCACCGTATGTGGTGCGTTCTTAAGCGCATTGTTTTCAGGATCTGATGTGCCGTCCTCAATCGCACGAATTTCTTCGCGGATCGCCAACATCGCATCGCAAAAGCGGTCCAACTCGGCCTTGTTCTCGGACTCGGTTGGTTCGATCATCAACGTCCCGGCAACGGGCCACGACATGGTCGGCGCGTGGAAGCCCGCGTCCATCAGGCGTTTGGCGATGTCGTCCACAGTTACATGTGCGCTATCCGCAAAGGGCCGCGTGTCGATGATGCACTCGTGGGCAACCCGACCTGTCGGTCCTTTATATAGAACGTCGAACGCCCCTTCGAGACGCTTGGCGATGTAGTTGGCGTTCAGGATCGCAACCCGCGTGGCTTGGGTCAGGCCCTCGCCGCCCATCATCAGGCAATAGGCCCAAGAAATAGGCAACAACGAAGGCGAGCCGTAAGGCGCAGCGGACACAGCCCCAGAGCCGCCGTTCGGATCACCAGGTAAATGTTCGATCAAGTGCGATTTCACACCAATCGGACCCATGCCGGGGCCACCGCCGCCGTGCGGGATGCAGAACGTCTTGTGCAGGTTCAGGTGGCTGACGTCACCACCCAGATCACCGGGGCGGGACAGACCGACCATGGCGTTCATATTCGCGCCGTCGATATAAACCTGACCGCCCGCGTCATGCACCATTTGGCACACGTCGATCACGGTTTCCTCGAACACACCATGCGTTGATGGGTAAGTGATCATACAGCCCGCAAGGTTATCAGCATGCTGTTCGACCTTGGCTTTGAAATCTTCCAGATCGATGTCACCATTTTCTGCAGATTTCACTGCGACAACTTTCCAGCCGACCATTTGAGCAGACGCAGGATTGGTGCCGTGTGCCGACATCGGGATCAGGCAAATGTCGCGATGCCCCTGCCCGTTTGCACGGTGATAGGATGCAATAGACAACAGACCCGCATATTCGCCCTGCGCGCCAGAGTTCGGCTGCATGGAAATCGCGTCATAGCCTGTCACATCACACAGTTTGGCCGACAGATCGTCAATCATCTGCGTGTAACCCGCGGCCTGATCCTTGGGGCAAAACGGGTGCATGTTCGCAAATTCGGGCCAAGACACAGGCATCATTTCCGCGGCCGAATTCAGCTTCATTGTGCACGATCCCAGCGGAATCATCGCGCGATCCAGCGCCAGATCACGGTCGGCCAAGCGGCGCATATAGCGCATCATCTCGGTCTCGGCGCGGTTCATGTGGAACACAGGGTGGGTCAGATACTCGGAGCCGCGCAGCAGATCTTCGGGCAAACGATACGGCGTCTTCAGCTCGTCGTCTTTGGCAGTGATACCAAAGGCGGTCCAAACGGCCTCGGTCACGTCACGACGGGTAACTTCGTCCAGCGTAATGCCGATGTGGCTGTCGCCGATGGCGCGCAGGTTCACACCGTTTTCAACAGCGCGTGCCATAATCGCGTCGCGGTCCGCCCCAACGTCGAGGGTCACCGTGTCAAAGAAGCCATTGGTCTGGTCGATCTTGAAACCGCCATCCTCAAGTCCTTTGACCAGTCGCACTGTCTTGCGATGGATACGCTGCGCAATAGCACGCAAACCGTCCGGGCCGTGAAACACTGCGTAGAAACCAGCCATCACAGCCAGCAATGCTTGGGCCGTGCAGACGTTCGATGTCGCCTTTTCGCGGCGGATGTGCTGCTCGCGGGTTTGCAAGGACAAACGGTAGGCTTTGTTGCCGTGGCTGTCGACGGACACGCCGACAATACGGCCGGGCATGTTGCGGGCCATCTTGTCGCGCGTCGCCATATAGGCCGCGTGCGGGCCGCCATAGCCGATTGGGATACCGAAACGCTGGGTGGACCCAACAGCGATGTCCGCGCCCATCGCACCGGGTTCTTTGAACAAAGTCAGGGACAGCGGATCGGCGGAAATCACACCGATGCCCTTATTGGCATGCAGCGCGTCGATCTGGGCTGTAAAATCACGCAAGTGACCTGTCGTGCCGGGGAATTGGAAGATCGCGCCGAACACGTCCTCGGCCACCATATCGTCGGGGTTACCTATCACCAGCTCGATGCCCAAAGGCTCGGCGCGGGTTTGCATGACCGCGATATTCTGCGGGTGACAGTGCTGGTCGACAAAGAATTTCTTGGCTTTGGACTTGGCAACACGTTGCGCCATGGTCATTGCCTCGGCGCATGCTGTTGCTTCGTCCAGCAAGGACGCGTTAGCGACCTCAAGACCAGTTAAGTCTGTAACCATTGTTTGAAAGTTCAAGAGCGCCTCAAGGCGGCCTTGGGAAATCTCGGGCTGATAGGGCGTATAGGCAGTATACCAAGCCGGATTTTCCAGAATGTTCCGCTGGATCGCGGGCGGGGTAACCGTGCCGTGATAACCTTGACCGATCAAAGATGTCAGGACTTGGTTCTTTTCTGCCGTCAGCTTCATGTGGTGCAGCAGTTCGCGCTCGGACATGGGCTTGCCAAAATCAAGCGACGCCTTCTGGCGGATCTTGGGCGGCAGCGTGTCGTCAATCAGCGCGTTCAGATTGGCCGCGCCAACGACCTTGAGCATGTCAGACATTTCTGCCGGAGACGGGCCGATGTGGCGCCGGTTGGCAAAGTCATATGGGAGGTAGTCAATTGGTTCAAAGGTCATTGGCGCGTCCTATTATTCTACAAGTTTCTTGTAAGCAGCTTCGTCCATATATTCGTCCATCTGGGACAGGTCTTCGGCCTTTACTTTGAAAAACCAGCCGTCGCCGATGGCGTCGTCGTTTACCTTGGACGGCTCGTCCGCCAGAAGTTCGTTGATCTCGACGATTTCGCCGTCAATCGGGGCAAGGATATCGGATGCCGCTTTTACGGATTCGATAACAGCAACTTCGTCGTCTTTGGCAATGGTGTCACCAACGTCAGGCAGCTCGACAAAAACAATGTCGCCCAGCTGGGTTGCGGCGTGCTCGGTGATGCCGACGACAACCAGATCGCCTTCGACGCGCAGCCATTCATGCTCTTCAGTATATTTCATTGGGGGTTCTCCTGTTGATTAGCGTTTAAAGTTGGCCGGTGTGAACGGCATTTTGGCGACGGTCAGGGGCAGGCGCTTGCCACGCAGTTCGCCGTAGACTGTGGTATCGATCTTGGCGCAATCGATGCTGACATAGCCCATCGCGACGGGCGTCCCGACCGTGGGGCCAAAACCACCCGACGTGATCGCACCGATTGGATCGGTCGATGTTTCGTCCGCGAACAGCACCACGCCTTCGCGCATCGGCGCGCGGCCGGATGGCAGCAGGCCGACACGTTTGCGGTTCACGCCGTTTTCGCGCTGACCTTCGATCACGTCCGCACCGGGATAGCCGCCTGCGCGGTCACCACCTGCGCGGCGGACTTTTTGAATGGCCCAGATCAAGGACGCCTCAATTGGTGTGGTCGTCGTGTCGATGTCGTGACCGTACAGGCATAGCCCGCCCTCTAGGCGCAAGCTGTCGCGCGCGCCCAAGCCGATCAGTTCAACATCGTCATCCGCCAGCAAAGCCGCGGCCAAGGCCACGGCCGCGTCATTTGGCACTGAAATCTCATAACCGTCTTCGCCGGTATAACCAGAGCGCGAAACCCAGCATTCCGCACCGTTCAGGTCAACTGTGGCAACATCCATAAAGGCCATGTCAGCAACCGCCGGGTTCAGCTTGGACAATGCATCCACGGCCTTGGGGCCCTGCAGCGCCAAAAGGGCACGATCCGTAATTTCGGTCAGCTCAACCCCATCCGGTAGGTTCGCACGCATATGGGCGATATCATCCACCTTGCAACCAGCGTTCACGACAACAAACAGATGGTCGCCACGGTTGGCCAGCATCAGGTCATCCATGATCCCGCCTTGGTCGTTGGTCAGAAAACCATAACGCTGGCGGCTCTCTTCCAAGCCCAAGATATCTACGGGGATCAACGCCTCTAACGCGCCTGCAGCGGCGGCGTAGTCGGCACCTTTGACGATGACTTGGCCCATGTGGCTGACATCGAACAGACCTGCGGCCTCGCGGGTTTGGGTATGCTCTTTCATCACGCCCAAAGGATATTGCACGGGCATATCATAGCCTGCGAACGGCACCATTTTGGCCCCGTTTTCCACATGGAACGCGTGCAGCGGTGTTTTCAATAGATCAGACATCTTGGCCCCTTCATCGTGCGCCCTGTAAGCGCGGCATCATTTTAGCACGCAACGCGCGCCTTCGATGCCCCCTCTGTCCTGTGCGCCTGAGATCGTTATCCCTTCGGCGGATGCAGATGCATCTCTCTCCAGAGTCTATTAAAAACCCGACGGTCCTGTTGGCCTGAGAGTTTCCGGGGCGGTTGCTCCTTCGGCACCGGCGATGCCGGTTCTCCCATCAGATTCTGCGCAAACTTTACGGTGAACGCCCCCCTTGTGGCAAGTCGTTTGTATGCTGTTGTGTGCCGCAAATCGGCATTGACCAAATCGATCCGTTCGGGCTTGATCTGCGCAAGAAAATTACAAGGACGCCGCTATGGAAATCTACGAAAACCCGTACCGCAATGCCGGCAACGCAATTGATGTGCCTGATCAAATTCCACCACCCAGCGTGGATTATGCGACACCGCTCGCGCTTATCAAACGGTGCCCGTCCGCTGCGGCGACGCCCTTGGTCGATGCCAAGGTGCTGGCCAAGTTGGCCGGCGTCGCGTCGGTGCATGTAAAAGACGAACGGGGCCGCATGAACCTAGGCAGCTTCAAGGCATTGGGCGCCGCTTACGTGATCGCCACGGACGCTGCCAATCTGGGTGGCGATGACCTGTCGCGCGTTTTGGCGGGTCGCACCTATGTGACGGCCAGCGCGGGCAATCACGGCATGTCCGTTGCCGCCGGCGCAAAGGCGTTCGGGGCCAAGGCAGTCGTCTATCTGGCAAACGCTGTCCCCGAAAGCTTTGCCAAAAGGCTGCGCGACATGGGTGCTGATGTCGTGCGCCACGGCGACGACTACTCCGCAAGCATGGACAAGGCGATGCAGGACGGAGAGGCCAATGGATGGATTTTGTTGTCAGATACATCTTGGGACACATACTACGAACCTTCTCACCGCCTGATGGAAGGTTACAACGTGCTAATGGCCGAGGTTTTCGACCAGATTCCGCAACCACCGACCCATATCCTACTGCAAGCAGGTGTCGGCGGTTTGGCCGGATCCGCGGCGGCAATGGCGCGTTCACACTGGGGTGATGCCCCCCAAATCATTGTCGTCGAGCCGGAATTCGCCCCCGCCCTGATGGGATCGGTCAAAGCGGGTCATTGCGTCCACGCCGACGGACCCGAATCCGAGATGGGCCGCCTTGATTGCAAGGAACCGTCTCTGATCGCCCTTAAAGGGTTGGCCCGTGATGCCGATACGTTCATTACGATTTCCGAAGACGAAGCCCAGTCGAAAATGCCCATCTTGGCCCAGAACGGTTTGGAATGTTCGACCTCGGGTGGCGCGGGTTTGGCGGCCATGTTGGGCGACATGGAGTTCGGCCTTGATGCGCGCGTGTTGGCCATTGTATCAGAAGGACCCGCGTAATGTTCCCTGTCGCAGAATACGAGGAGCGACTGGCACGTGCCCAATCCATGATGGCCGAGCGCCAATTAGACGCGCTATTGCTGACGACCGAGCCCGAGATCCGTTACTTCACAGGCTATCTGACGCGGTTCTGGGAAAGCCCTGCGCGGCCATGGTTCCTGATCATTCCGGCCATGGGCAAGCCTGTGGCGGTGATCCCGACGATCGGCGCGGCACTGATGGGTCGGACATGGATCGACGACATTCGAACATGGCGTTCGCCGGACTACGATGACGATGGTGTGGGCTTGCTCGCACATACCCTGCGCGATCTTGGTGCGTCACATATCGCCACACCAATGGGGCTAGAGACACATCTGCGCATGCCATTGGATGATTTTAATCAGCTTCAGGAAATGCTGGGTGAAACGATCGTCAGCGACGAAGGCATAATCCCTGCCCTGCGCATGATCAAATCCAAAGCCGAGGTCGCGGCGATCAGAACCGCTTGTGACGTCGCCAACCGCGCCTTTGCCCGTGTTGGCGAAATCGCTGGGGTGGGCGTTCCGCTTTCGACAGTATTTCGCAAATTCCAGATGTTGTGTTTGGACGAAGGGGCCGACTGGGTGCCCTATCTGGCCGGAGGCATGGGTCAGGGCGGTTATGACGATGTGATTTCCCCAGCGTCTGACGTAGCCTTGCAAGACGGGGACGTGCTGATGCTGGACACAGGTTTGGTCGTCGACGGGTATTTTTGTGACTTCGACCGGAACTTTGCGATCGGGTCAATAACGGACGCGACACAAGCCGCCCATAGCAAGCTGATCGATGCTGTTAACTCTGCAATGGCCATCGCCAAACCGGGCGCGACTGCCGCGGAATTATTCCACGCGATGGATGACATTGTAACAGGTGGGGCTGGCGGGTCCGATACGGGTCGACTTGGCCACGGGCTGGGGATGCAGTTGACAGAATGGCCATCCTTGATTCCAGCCGACGGAACCGTGCTGGCCGAAGGCATGGTGCTAACCCTCGAGCCGGGGATCGACGTCGGCGGCGGCAAGATGTTGGTCCATGAAGAAAACATCGCCTTAACAGGAGACGGGGCCATGTTCCTGTCTGATCCAGCGCCGCATTTGATGAGGGTGTTATGAGCCTGCCATTTGATATTGATCCGCACCAAAAGGCGCTGGGTTTGCTGGTCCTTCAGTCGGATGAGACCATCGAACAAGACTTTCGCAGGATTTTTGGACCCGACACTTTGATCTATGTCAGCCGCGTCCCCTGCGCGACCGAGGTTAGCCGCGATACTCTTCAACAGATGGCCGAAACATTGCCCCCTGCCGCAGCCCTGTTCCCGCAGGGGGCTCGTCTCAGTGCCATCGGCTATGGATGCACATCAGGCACCGCACAAATCGGTGCCACCAAGATTTCGGAGCTGGTGTGTTCGACCGCCGCAACTGATCAAGTCACGCAACCCGTCAGCGCCCTGATCGCCGCATGCAAAGTTCTTGGGGTGAGGCGATTGGGGTTTTTGTCGCCTTATGTCCAAGATGTATCAAGCCATCTGATCAAAACATTGGCGGACAATGGGATTGAATGCCCTGTTTTTGGATCTTTCGACGAAGGCCGCGAAACCATCGTGGCCCACATAGCGCCCGACAGCACCTACCAAGCGGCAGCAACCCTGGCCAAACAAGGGGGTATCGATGCCCTGTTCCTATCTTGCACAAACTTGCGAACGTTGGATGTTATCGAAGGGTTGGAACAAGACACGCGATTGCCGGTGCTTTCTAGCAACCAAGCCCTAGCTTGGCATATGGCCCGATTGACCGGCACCAAGTTGCCCGCTAACTCGTTCGGATCATTGTTTCGGGCGGAAATCGAAGGCAATAAAATGTCCCGATGACGCGCGCCTCACGCCAATCGATCGGCGCTGTTTGGAACGCAAAAAAGTCACCATGGGCTTAAGCCCATGGCAACCCAGATACGAATGACACAGACGTCAATTCATCAGTGGACTGTATCGCAATTCAGTATCGCCGCTTCACTACCTGACAAGACCCGGCGAGCAAAATCGCCGTATGATGCCAAATCACCGCGCAATTCCGGCAGCCTGTCCAACATCCTTGCGCGATCCATGGGGTCAAGCGATTTGGGATCGGCCGCTGCGGGATGAAAGCTTTCGGTAGCGACACCGTTTGCGAATACCACCTCATGCTGCGGCAAGAGCATGTGGATATAGTTGACTTCGCGCAGCCCGTGTTCACGGACAATCGTGTTATCGTTCACTAAGTCTCGTGCCGTAATCAACACCTCTTCTGCGTTAAACAGGCTACGGGCGCGGGCACCGCGCAGCACCATTCGATGATCGGGAGAAACCAGCAACCCGGCGTCTGGCACGTCTTTGTCCAACGCGCCGGCGCGAAGCCGGATCGGTGTCAACGACGGCATCGCCTGCATCCGCGCACCAGTCACGCGGCGTTGTCCTGTCCACAATACCTCGGCTTGGCCATTGTCCGCCGTTTGAACCACATCACCTTCTTCGATCGCGGCCACGTCCTTGGCTCCGTCAGGCGTCATGATCATCGTGCCGGGTGTAAAACAAACAACCCCTCCGGGTTGGGCGTCCGGCTGGCGGCGCAAACTTGTGTCGATCCGGTGGTCCACAACCCAAAGCGGCTCCTGCCGTGGTGGGATTTCATCCATAAACATGACCAGTGGGTTTTGACCCGCCCCCCGGGCGATCAACGTGATCGTCCAAGTGTTGTATCCGTTTGTTACCCGAAAGCTATCGTCAAACAGCGGGTCTTGCGGGACCCTGTCGTTGTTTTGATAGTGTTCTATTTGTGCGGCAGCCAACAACCTGCGCACAGATTGAGATGCCCGTTTGCGGATGTTTGCCTCTCCCTTGGATGCACCAAGTGGCAGGATACCGTTGGGGCCATCCACGCGCGTGGCCTCGCCGGTCCAAATCCATTCCGTGCCCACAGTCAATTCGGTAACGGGCGCTGCCTGCTGCCCGTCAATCGCTGTCTGTGTCCAGGATACGACAAACGTGCCTCGAAAGCCCGTTTTCATGCCTGTTTTTCGCCTCAACATTTCCGCGTCATTGATCGCGCGGAGT
>CAXIAS010000059.1:0-16974 GCA_964022195.1 uncultured Roseobacteraceae bacterium | reverse complement strand
TTGGCCGCTGCTTTCGCCGCAGGCTTGGCCGCTGCTTTCGCCGCTGGCTTGGCCGCTGCTTTCGCCGCAGGCTTGGCCGCTGCTTTCGCCGCAGGCTTGGCCGCTGCTTTCGCCGCTGGCTTGGCCGCTGCTTTCGCCGCAGGCTTGGCCGCTGCTTTCGCCGCAGGCTTGGCCGCTGCTTTCGCCGCTGGCTTGGCCGCTGCTTTCGCCGCAGGCTTGGCCGCTGCCTTTTTGACTGTTTTCTTGACTGTGCCGCTTGCGGTTTTTGCTGCTCCGCTCGCGGTCGACGCTGCCTTTTTACCAGCCGCAGCGGTCGTGGTCGCAGCGCTACCTGCTGTGGCTTTCGCCGCGCTCGCAGCGTCACCCGCTGCATTTTTTGCCGTTGAAGCCGCCGAACCCGCAGAATTCAATGCCGATGAGGTCGCGCCTGTTGCCACAGATCCAGCCTTGGCAGCCGTGCCGCCGACAGCCGACGCTGCGTCACCCGCGGCATTAGCAGCACCAGAGGCCGCATCACCGGCCGCCGAAACGCCCGAGCGGGCGGCAGATGCCGCCATTGTGCCCGCCGCGGCGACGCCGCCAACCGCAGCACCCGCACCTGCAGCGGGTGATTTCCAGCCGAACCAAAGGATGAACCATACGATTGCCGCAACAATCAGGCCTACAACGATTGCGCCCAAAAGCCGGTAGTCAAAAACGCCGCCAGCCACCAAGGCCGCAACGATGCCGAATAGCGCTGAAATAAACGCAATCTTGCGCGTTTTGGATGAAGTTTCGCTCATATCTCTTGTCTCCCCTTTGGTCGTGCCGTCTATGCGGCAACTAACCAGTGTCACATGACATATAGACGCCGCGCGCATCGCGTCATCTTTCGTCAACATGCATAGCCCACCACAGGACCCACTGAGAAGGGAAATACAGCGAAACCTTCCCCTATTTAGTGGGTTTTGTGGTTTTCACGGCTCTATATGGGGTTATTTGGCCAGTTTCTTGGCCTGAGCGACCCAATCATCACGCAAGATCCGCCCCTTGAACTTGAGACGAGAATCAACCCATGCGATATCCGACGCGGCCCATTTCGCGATTTGGTCGAAGTGCCAGAAGCCCAGATCGTTCAATACGCCCTCAAGCTGGGGGCCCACCCCTTTGATCAGCTTCAGGTCATCGGCCCCGGCTTTGCGCGGAGCGGACATTGTGCGTGGTTTGGTTTCTGCCGCGGAGTTTGCTGATGTTTTGGATGCAGCTTTCGCAGAGGCAGGCTTTGCTTTTGCCGCAGGCACAGCCTTGGCGGCCGGTTTTGTCGTTGATTTGGCCCGCGCCTTTTGCTTGGTCACGCCGGTGCTGTCGGCCTTGGCCTTGGCGGCTGGCTTGTGATCGGCTTTTGCCGCAGCTTTTTTCGGAGCGGCCTTTTTTGCGGCGCCCTTGGGTTGGCTTAACCACGGCGTCAGGAGCGGCACCTCGGTGCCATCAATGCGTTTGACGGTATCCCCGATATCGGTCGCCAGTTGCACGCTGGCATTATACTGCGTTTTACCGCTGTCGTATTCTGTCAGGCTGGTTAGCCCTTTTAGCGGTTCTGCGGCGTAGCGGCCGTTTTGGGGGCCAGGCGTTGGCACGCGGCCGGCGGCCAGTTCGTCGATCAGCTCGCCCATGCGGGCTGCCGTCAGGTCTTCGTAATAATCCTTGCCGATTTGGGCCATCGGCGCGTTTGCACAGGACCCAAGGCATTCGACTTCTTCCCACGAAAATTTGCCGTCCGCCGACACCGTATGGGGTTTATCCGCGATCTTGTCCTTGCAGACTGCGATCAAATCCTCAGCGCCGCAAATCATGCACGACAATGTGCCACAAACCTGAATATGCGCGACCGATCCAACGGGCTGTAGCTGAAACATGAAATAAAATGATGCAACCTCGAGCGCGCGAATATACGCAAGATCAAGCATCTGTGCGACATATTCGATTGCAGGGCGGGTCAACCAACCTGTCTGTTCCTGCGCACGCCACAAGAGCGGAATGATCGCAGATGCCTGCCGGCCTTCTGGGTATTTCGTGATCTGCGCCTCGGCCCATTGAAGGTTCTCGGACGTGAATGCGAATGATTCAGGCTGTTCGTGGTGTAGTCTGCGCAGCATCAGGGTATTCCGGTAACTAGCGTTAAGCACATTGCGGTGAAATCACGCGGATCGCACCATTTGATTGGAGCTCAGCCCGACCTTCGGTCTGCAACTGAGGGATCAATGTTTTCAGTTCATCTGCACTGATCGTGGCGTTCTGCAAGACAGTGGAAACATTCGCTTTGGTCAGCTCACATCCCTGCCCTTCGATCGCTGCGACAAGGCGTTCCTTGGCGGTCATGATCGGCGGAGCCGGCATCGGCGCAGGCGCCACAGCGGGGATCGGCTTTGGAACAAAATCAGGACGCAAATCCGCAATAGTGATCCCACAACCAGCAACCCCGATCAGGGCGAAAGCGGGGATCAACCGAAGAACGTTCATCGGTCGATCTCCCCGAACACAACGTCCATTGATCCCAACAATGCCGCAACATCGGCCAACTGGTGACCCGTTGCCATGTAGTCCATTGCCTGCAAGTGCAGGTAACCAGGAGCGCGGATTTTAGAACGGTATGGTTTGTTCGAGCCATCAGCGACAAGGAAGACACCAAATTCACCCTTGGGGGCCTCGACCGTGGCATAGACCTCACCTGCTGGCACGTGAAAGCCTTCGGTATACAGTTTGAAGTGGTGGATCAGGCTTTCCATCGACGTTTTCATATCGCCACGGGTTGGTGGGGACATCTTGCCGCGCGCCATCACCTCACCGGGTTCATTGCGCAGCTTTTCACAAGCTTGGCGAATGATGTGGGTGGACTGGCGCATCTCTTCCATGCGGCAAAGGTAGCGGTCGTAGCAGTCGCCGTTTTTGCCCACGGGGATTTGGAAATCAAACTCGTCATAGCATTCATAAGGCTGCGAACGGCGCAAATCCCAAGCAAAGCCGGACCCGCGCACCATTACACCAGAGAAACCCCATTTCTGGATGTCGTCCTCATTGATGATGCCGATATCAACATTTCGTTGTTTGAAAATCCGGTTTTCGGACAGCAGGCCCGCGATGTCATCGACAATCGCAGGAAAGCGTTCTGCCCAAGCGTCAATGTCTTCGATCAGCTCAGGTGGCAGGTCTTGGTGAACACCACCTGGGCGGAAATAGGCGGCGTGCAGGCGGGCGCCGCATGCGCGCTCGTAGAATACCATCAGCTCTTCGCGCTCTTCAAAACCCCAACCAAGCGGGGTCATCGCACCCACGTCCATCGCCTGTGTGGTGACGTTCAGCAGGTGGTTCAGAATACGGCCAATTTCGGAATACAAAACCCGGATCAGGGACGCACGACGCGGCACTTCGGTGCCTGTCAGTTTCTCAATCGCCAGACACCAAGCATGTTCTTGGTTCATCGGGGCGACGTAATCGAGGCGGTCGAAATACGGAAGGTTCTGCAGATACGTCCGGCTTTCCATCAGCTTTTCAGTGCCACGGTGCAGCAGGCCGATGTGCGGGTCGCAGCGTTCTACAATCTCGCCGTCGAGTTCCAAAACCAACCGCAACACGCCGTGGGCCGCAGGGTGCTGGGGACCAAAGTTGATGTTAAAGTTACGGATCTGCTGCTCGCTTGTCGCGGCATCAGTGGATCCATCATCATATTTGTTCACGCGGATATCGCCGTCCATCATTTCGCGTCCCCTTCTGCCTTGTCGTCACCGGGCAGGATGTATTCGGCCCCCTCCCATGGCGACATGAAATCGAACTGGCGGTATTCTTGGACCAGTGACACGGGTTCATAGACGACGCGCTTTTCGACTTCGTCATAGCGGACTTCGGTGTAGCCGGTTGTCGGGAAATCCTTGCGCAGCGGAAAACCGCGGAAACCGTAATCGGTCAGGATACGACGCAGATCGGGGTGGCCCGTGAACAAGATGCCGAACATGTCGAACACTTCGCGTTCAAACCAGTTGGACGACGGGTGCACGTCGATGATCGACGGAACCATTTCGTCTTCGCGGATTTGCACACGCAGGCGGATGCGGTGGTTCTGATACATCGACAAGAAGTGGTAGATCATGTCGAACCGCTTGGCCCGCGCAGGATAATCAACCGCTGTGATATCCACTAGGGTCGAAAACTGGCAGTTGCCATCTGTTTTCAGGAATTCCACAAACGACACCAGCGACGACGGGGCCACGTTGACCGTCAGCTCGTCGTTCGCGATTTCCCACGACAAAACGCAATCGTTGCGCTTTAGCTCTAGGTGTTGCCCAAGGTCTTGCAGTGCGTCAGTCATCGGATAATCGTCCCTGTCCGGCGGATTTTGCGGCTCAGCTGAAGGATGCCATATAACAGCGCTTCGGCCGTCGGTGGGCAGCCGGGAACATAAACATCCACCGGCACGATCCGATCACAGCCGCGCACAACGCTATAGGAATAGTGATAATATCCGCCGCCATTTGCGCAGGACCCCATTGAGATCACATAACGCGGCTCAGGCATCTGGTCGTAAACCTTGCGCAGAGCCGGGGCCATTTTGTTTGTCAACGTGCCCGCCACGATCATCAGATCGGACTGACGCGGGGACGCACGCGGCGCCGTGCCGAACCGTTCAAGGTCATAACGCGGCATAGACGTGTGCATCATCTCAACCGCACAGCAAGCCAGACCGAATGTCATCCAGTGCAAGGACCCCGTGCGCGCCCAGTTGATTGCATCCGCTGTAGACGTGACAAGGAACCCCTTGTCCTGCAGCTCAGCGTTCAACGCTTGTGTCGCCGCCTCTTTGTCCGCACCGGCGGTATTTGCTCCGGTCATCACTCCCATTCGAGAGCCCCCTTCTTCCATTCGTAGGCAAAGCCAATTGTCAGCACCCCAAGGAACACCATCATCGACCAGAACCCGACCATGGAAATGTCTTTGAATGCGACCGCCCATGGGAACAGAAATGCGATTTCCAGATCAAAGATGATGAACAAAATCGCAACAAGGTAGAAACGAACGTCAAACTTCATCCGCGCATCGTCAAAGGCGTTAAAACCACATTCGTAGGCGGATACTTTTTCAGGGTCAGGATTGCGCACCGCAACGATTGCGGCAACCAGAATCAGGATCAGGCCCAGCGCGATCGCAAGGCCCAGAAAAATGAGAATAGGTAGGTATTCGGCGAGCATGTCCTGCAAGGGTCGTTCCTCTTCAGCTGGCACAAAGGCGCGATGCGCCCATAAACAGTCGCATGACCTTTACCGCTGTGGCCCCAGAGGGTCAACCAATGCAGCTGACTTGAGGCGCCTTTTTTAGGGTTAAGAAACTTCAAACTCGCGCGCGATCGACGCGGGCATCATGCCAGCCACACATGTCAGTAGCGATTGTTCATGCGCACTGCGCAAGGCCATCGTGCTACGCCCTTCCAGATTGTCGCGCATAAACACCAGCCCGTCCTTTTGGAAATCTGTCAGCCATAGCCCCAGCCATAGCCCGATTGGATAGCTATCGACAGTTTCCATTTCGCGAACTCTGACCCCATCTTTGACTGAAACAAAACGGTGGGTCTGCTGGGCTAGCAGCTCTGTTGCACCTGCGTCGTCACGCGTGAAAATATGTGTTTCTTGTTCATATGGCTCATCGCGGACAATTTTAGCCCAAAAGACAGGCGCAGGTTGGTCCACCTCTGTCGTTGCGGTCGGGGCGTCGTTTAAACGGTCAAAAGGATTGTATTCCTCGACTTCTGTAACCGCAAAAACGCCATCGCTTCCCATCGGTCCCGACGCATATTTCGGTCCGGTTTGATTTGGCCGAAAGGGAAAGAACTGCCTTGCGGCGGCCATGTCGGAATCTGTCAGAACGGACGCTTTGACGATCATCGGTCGCAGCTTGGTCTTTGCCTGTATCATCATCAATAAGAATTGCCCAAATAGGACAATCACGACCAATGCGATCAATTCGAGTATACGCAGAACCCCAAACCCCGACACGAGTGGCTCTAACAGAACCAAAATTGAGATACTGATGCCGATCATCGCCGTTTCTGCATGGGCATTCGGGAACAACACCACATGAACGCCCACCGGAAGCAGACACAGCACCCAAAACGCGATGAAATGCGCAGGCGGTTGCCCCGTAAACGGCCAATAGGCCAGCTGGATGGCAACAAGCAAAACCACAGGAAGCAGCGAGACAGCCAGAATGAGCCGCCATAGCCGTAGCAGTCGGTAAGCAACTTCGTCTAATTCCGGCCAGTCAAAAGGCATCGCTCTCTCCTTGTCTGTGCCATCACAAAGCACAGCCTGCGGTCAGAGATATGGCCAGATCGTGAAATTTTGTGGATCAACCGACCCAAGGCGGCGGGGTTTTGTTAAAGAAGGCAGCCAATCCTTGCACGGCCTCTTCGCCATCCCAACGGTCCACTAGCCTGTCGATTGAGGCCGCAACTACGGCAGGGCTGATTTCGACCCCCAGATCGCGCACCTGTGCCTTGGCGGCGGCCACAGCACCAGGGGCGCATGACAGATAGGGGAGCACTTCTGCCTCGATCGCATCGTCCAATGCGTCCGGAGTGACGACCCGCGACACAATACCAAGGCGCTGTGCTTCATTTGCCTCGAACACACGGGCAGACATAAATACCTGACGCGCATTTGCCTCGCCCATGCGGGCCAACACATATGGCCCGATCGTCGCAGGGATCAGGCCCAGTTTGGTTTCGGTCAACCCGAACCGCGCAGATTGTACCGAGACAGTCACATCGCACACGCAGGCCATCCCGACCCCGCCGCCAAATGCATTGCCCTGCACCCGTCCGATTACCGGTTGGGGCAGCGTGTTAATCCGTTCTAACATTCCGGCCAGCGTCATCGCAGCTGCGCGGCGTTGTTGGGGGCCTGCGGCGATCTGGTCTTGCATCCAGCGCAGGTCACCACCAGCACAAAATGTCGGTCCGGCAGCATCAAGGATCACCACGCGAATATCCTTGCGGGCGGCGATCTCGTCGCCTTTGTTGGTCAGCTCGACCAGCATTTGCTCGGACAATGCATTGTGCTTTTCAGGGCGGTTCAATGTCAGGCGTGCAACGCCACGTTCGTCGACTGTCAATTCAGTGGTCATCCACGCATTCCTTTTGCCAGTTTCGCCGCTTTGGCGATTATATCGGCGTCTATGCCTGTCTCATAGCCTTTGGCCGCCAACAGTCCCAAAACCGCCTCTGTCGCAACGTTGCCCGGTGCTCCGGGCGCATAAGGGCAACCGCCCAAACCGCCGACCGCCGCGTCAAAGGCGCGGATCCCCAGATCTAGGGACACTGCAATGTTATCCAACGCCTGACCGCCGGTATCGTGGTAGTGCCCCGCCAGCGCCCCCGCACCCGCCTGCGTGATCACGGCCTCTAGCATCCGGCCCACGGTGTCGGGGGTGCCTTTGCCGATCGTGTCACCCAAAGAGACCTGCATCGGGGCCAAGTCGGTCAGCATTCCAACGGCATCAACCACAGACTGCGGGGCGACGGGGCCATCAAACGGGCAATCTGTCACGCAAGATACATATCCGCGCACAGCCACCCCTGCCCCTGTCGCAGCCTCCACCACTGGGGCAAGACGCGCCACGCTGTCTGCCACTGAACAGTTAAGGTTGCTTTGGCTGAACCCTTCTGAGGCGGAAATAAAAACTGCGATCTGATAGTCGAACCCGTCGCGACGGGCCGCGGCAAATCCGTCCCAGCCGCGCATGTTCGGGGCGAGCAAGGCAAACTGCACAGACGCAGGCGCGATACAAGCGACCACATCCGGCGTATCCGCCATCTGTGGCACCCATTTGGGGCTGACAAAGCTACCGATTTCGATGTGTTTCAACCCTGACGTCGCCAGCAAGTCGATCAACGCCACCTTGTCCGCGGTCGGGATCGGGTTCGGCTCGTTTTGTAGCCCGTCGCGCGGACCGACCTCGTGAAGGGTGACAAAATCGGTCATTCGGCAGGCTCCAGCGCGATCAACAGATGGCCTGCGGTGACTTGATCCTCCTCAGACACCGTGACGTTCGCGACCGCACCGTCGCGCGGGGCGCGCAGGACGTGCTCCATCTTCATCGCTTCTAACACAATCAGACGTTGACCTTCTTCGACAATGTCTCCGGCTACGACTTCGACCGCGCGCACAAGTCCGGGCATTGGGGCCGTGACGTCGTCACCTCCTGCCCCAGCCGCTGAGCGTTCAAGCGGGTCGAGAGCCAAGAAACTGCGGGAAACCGCGCCAAATACGGTAACCTGATCGTCAACACGCACGGCTTGGAACGTCCCGTCGGGGGTCCGCCAACCTGTGCCTTTGGCACAAATAGGCGTGCCATCCACGGAAACCTGATCCGGACTGTCTATGACGTAACGCAAATCCTGCGCCTCGTCATCGGCGCCCAAGGTCACGATTTGCGACGCAGCATCCCACAGACGAAATCCAGTGTGCGCGGCGAAAGGCGGCTGCAAGTCCGCGGCCGTGACCGCCGCAACTGCCACCTCGCCCGCCGTCGGGACACCGTCATCGGTCAGATCGTCGATGTGACGGGCAATGAGATCGGTATCCACATCGCCCGCGACAAATTCAGGGTGCGCCGCCAAAGCCCGTAGAAAATTCAGGTTGGTCACAGTACCCGCCACCTGAGTATCCCCCAAAGCGCGCGACAGCGACCGCAACGCAGTTGCCCGATCGGCGCCGTGCACAGTCAGTTTGGCGATCATCGGGTCATACCAAGGCGAGATTTCCGACCCCTGCACGATACCACTGTCGATCCGCGCGTCATCTGCAAACCGCAAATGGGCGACGGTTCCAGTGGCAGGCAAAAAGCCTGCGGGCACGTCTTCGGCATAGATGCGCGCCTCGAAACTATGGCCGTTGATGGACAGCTCGTCTTGCGACGCAGGCAACGGCTCGCCGCTGGCGACGCGCAGTTGCCATTCCACCAGATCAACGCCGGTTATCGCTTCGGTTACCGGGTGTTCGACCTGTAATCGTGTGTTCATCTCCATGAACCAGAAACCGTCGGTGCGCAGCCCGTTTGACCCGTCAACGATAAATTCAATCGTGCCCGCACCCGCATAGCCGATTGCGGTGGCCGCGCGCACGGCCGCATCGCCCATCGCGGCGCGGACTTCGGCGGTCATTCCCGGTGCTGGTGCTTCTTCGATCACCTTTTGATGGCGGCGTTGAAGCGAACAGTCACGTTCGAACAGATGCACCGCATCGGTGCCATCGCCAAAAACCTGCACTTCGATATGGCGCGGTTGGGTAATATATTTTTCGATCAACACATCGGCGTTGCCAAAGGCAGTCTGCGCCTCGGCCTGAGCGGATTTTAGCCCTTCGGCAAAACCGGACGCGTCATCGACCAAACGCATCCCCTTGCCGCCGCCGCCCGCCACGGCTTTGATCAAAACAGGATAGCCGATGTCATCGGCTTGTGCTGCCAGAAAACCTGCGTCCTGATTGTCACCGTGATAGCCGGGCACCACGGGGACACCCGCCTTGTCCATCAATGCCTTGGCCGCATCTTTAAGGCCCATCGCGCGGATCGCGTCGGCGGACGGCCCGATAAACACCAGACCCGCCGCCTCGACTGCGGCGACAAAATCGGGGTTTTCGGACAAAAACCCGTAACCAGGGTGGATCGCTTGCGCACCTGTGTCCAATGCGGCCTGAATGATCACATCCCCCAGCAGATAACTATCTGCGACCGGTGCCGGTCCTATGCGCACCGCCTGTCCCGCCCGCCGCACATGCAAAGCATCTGAATCAGCGTCCGAATATACCGCCACGGTTGCCACGCCCAGCCGTTCGCAACTGTCCATCACGCGGCAGGCGATCTCGCCTCTGTTGGCAATCAGTATCTTTGAAAACATCAGCTTGCTCCAAGCTTTCTACACCAGTTGATCCGCGATCCCCCGCGGTATCGTTCGGCCAGCCCTTCGGCGACCAGAATTTCTGCGACGTCCACACCATCCACCGTCAAAGTAGCCAGCAATCGTCCGTATTTATCATAGCCACGACCGTCGAATGCGACCTGACCGGCCTGCACCAGTTCGCGCAACCGCAAGGTGGCACGTTTGCCCAGCGCCGCCTCGGCCATGCATCCCGGATCTTTGGTTTCTGGCGTGTCAAAGCCAACCAACCGGGTTGTCTTGCGGCCCAACGGGCAATCCAGCGCGACCGTGTCCCCGTCATAGACATAGTTCAGCGTGCAGCCATCCGTATCGACAACACGAGCAGGAGCAATCCAATTCGCGACTGCCACCAACCCCGCCAAAAGCAAAACCGCATATGCAAATCCGGTCGCATCCATTCGCTACATCCGGAACACGCCAAAGCGTGTGTCCTCGATCGGCGCATTCGCACAAGCAGCCAAAGACAACGCCAGAACCTCGCGCGATTTGCGCGGGTCGATGATACCGTCGTCCCATAGCCGTGCAGAGGCGTATAGCGGATGAGACTGCTCTTCGAACATATCAATGGTGGGTTGTTTGAACGCGGTTTCTTGCTCGGCGGACCATTCCCCACCTTTGCGTTCGATTGCGTCGCGTTTCACTGTGGCCAGAACGCCCGCAGCCTGCTCGCCGCCCATGACGCTGATCCGGCTGGTGGGCCAAGTCCACATGAAATCAGGGCTATAGGCGCGGCCTGACATGCCGTAGTTGCCCGCGCCAAACGAGCCACCGACGACCATCGTGATCTTGGGTACCTTTGTCGTGGCGACAGCCGTAACCATCTTGGCGCCGTGGCGCGCGATGCCTTCGTTCTCATATTTTTGACCAACCATAAAACCGGTGATGTTTTGCAAAAACACCAAGGGGATTTTGCGCTGGCTGCACAGCTCAATGAAATGCGCGCCCTTTTGGGCGGCCTCGGAAAACAGCACCCCGTTATTGGCAACGATGCCACAAGGGTAGCCATCGATATGGGCAAACCCTGTGACCAATGTATCCCCGAAACGGGCCTTGAATTCATCAAAGGCGCTGTCGTCGACAACCCGTTTGATCACCTCGCGGATGTCATAGGGCGTGCGCAGGTCGGCAGGCACCACGTCAAACAACGTATCGGGGTCCAATTTGGGTGCCTTGGGCGGCTGACGGTTTGTGCTGGGGGCTGCGCGCGCACAAGACTTGACGGCCTGACGGGCCAAAGCCAGCGCATGGGTGTCGTCTTCGGCCAGATAGTCGGCCACACCGGACAGGCGGGTATGCACATCACCGCCGCCCAAGTCCTCGGCACTGACGACTTCGCCCGTTGCGGCCTTGACCAAGGGCGGACCGGCAAGAAAAATCGTGCCCTGCTCTTTGACGATGATCGACACGTCCGACATGGCGGGCACATATGCGCCACCAGCGGTGCAGCTGCCCATCACCACAGCAATCTGCGGGATGCCTGCGGCGGACATGTTGGCCTGGTTATAAAAGATGCGGCCAAAATGGTCGCGGTCAGGGAACACTTCGTCCTGATTGGGCAGGTTCGCGCCCCCACTGTCTACCAGATAGACGCAGGGCAAATTGCAAGACGCCGCAATCTCTTGGGCGCGCAGGTGCTTTTTGACGGTCATCGGGTAATAGGTGCCGCCTTTGACCGTGGCGTCATTGCACACGACCATAACGTCGATGCCTTCGACCTTACCCACACCGGCAATGACGCCCGCACAAGGGGCCGCCCCGTCATACATGCCGTGCGCCGCTGTCGCGCCGATTTCCAGAAACGGAGATCCAGCATCAAGCAAGTTCGCGACACGGTCACGCGGTAGCATCTTGCCCCGCGATATATGGCGTTCGCGGGATTTTTCACCACCGCCAGCAGCAGCATGGGCTGCGGCATCCGCTACAACGGTGAGGGCATCAAGATGTTCTTGTCGGCTCACTATCTGTAGCCTCCTGCTATATTCTGAAGTTGAAAATACTGTCGTGCTGTCTCGCGCATCATGCAGCGGCTTTCTACAGGTCCAGAGGCAGAACCAAAGGGCTTGGCTCCTGCCAATGCAAATCCACAGGTTGCATCACGAAATGCAATCCATGTTCGCTGCATTTTGCGTAACGGGTCCGTTAGCTGGTTCTGCTCGTAGTGATCATCATCCGCTTCCTTGCGCGCGGTGAATTCTAGCAGGTCCTCATAGACCTGGTTTAGGGCACCGTCCCAGAATTCATGTTCCGACCACTGACAGGCCGCTTGCACCATGTTCGGTCCGCCATTGCTGGCAGCAAAGCAGACTTCGGCCTGTCTTCCAACACAGGCCATAGGAGTGTGATCATTCACACCAAGGCATCGGTCAATCGAATGCGCGTCGATTTCGAAATTCTGTGCAGACACGGGGCCTGCCCAAAGACATGCTAGAACAAGCGCCCACCTCACCCCATCGACCCCATCAATTCACGTCCCACCAGCATTCGGCGAATTTCCGATGTCCCGGCCCCGATCTCCATCAGCTTGGCATCGCGGAAAATACGCGCGACGGGGGCGTCGTTCATAAACCCTGCCCCGCCCATTGCCTGCACCGCTTGGTGGGCTTGGACCATCGCTTGTTCGGAGGCATACAAACAACACGCGGCGGCATCTTGGCGGGTGACCGTGCCTGCATCACAAGCCTTGGCGACCTCATAGACATAGGCGCGCGCGGTGTTCATCGCCGTGTACATATCCGCGATTTTACCCTGCATCAGTTGGAAATTGCCAATCGGCTGCCCAAACTGTTTGCGTTGCGCCAAATAGGGCATGATTTCATCCAGACAGGCGGCCATGATGCCAAGACCGATGCCCGCCAGCACCACCCGTTCGTAATCCAGACCTGACATCAGGACGCGCACGCCCTTACCCTCTTCGCCCAAGACGTTTTCAAACGGGACCTGCACGTCGTCGAACACCAGCTCGGCAGTGTTCGATCCGCGCATCCCCAGCTTGTCGAAATGGGTCGAGGTACTGAACCCCACCATTTCCTTTTCAACCAAAAATGCTGTCATGCCCTTGGCGCCCGCATCTGGGTCGGTTTTGGCATATACGACCAGCGTATCGGCGTCGGGTCCGTTGGTGATCCAGTATTTATTGCCGTTCAGACGGTAGTGATCGTTGCGTTTTTCCGCGCGCAAGGACATGGACACAACATCAGATCCGGCACCTGCTTCGGACATAGCCAATGCACCGACATGTTCACCGGAAATCAAACGCGGCAGATACTTTTTCTTTTGCTCGTCGCTACCGTTCAGCTTGATCTGGTTGACGCACAGGTTCGAATGCGCCCCGTAAGACAGCGAGACAGAGGCGCTAGCGCGCGCAATTTCCTCAACCGCGACGGTGTGGGCCAGATAGGACATGCCCGCCCCGCCGTATTCCTCGGGGACTGTGACGCCCAGCAGGCCCAGCTCGCCCATTTCCTGCCACAACTCTGATGGGAACAGATTGTCCTGATCCACCTTGGCGGCCATCGGTTTTACCCGCTCTTGCGCCCAGGAATGGACCATATCGCGCAAGGCGTTGGTATCTTCGCCCAAATCAAAAGTCATGGAAGCGTGGAACATCGGGGGCCTCGGGAATTAATTGAACACTTGTTCATTAATATCAGAGACCGCTGTCCTGTCGAGTCATTTTTGAGCTTGGAAAGCCGCCGTAACTTCGGCCCGAATGATCCGCGCAATCAATGCGCAATCCTCAAGAGAGAACGTCAATGGCAGGCGCATGTCGATAATCCCCGCCAAAACCCGATCTGATGCAGGCATCGGCTGCGAGGGCGCATAGCGCCAACTGTCATAGCGGCTGGTAGAGCCCACAGGTTCCGCCCCGCCGAACCATTTCAGCTCGACGCCGCGCGCAGCACACCGTGTGATCACCTGTTGCACCGCGTCCGTGTCCCAATCCAGCAGCAGGAACTGAAACGACGAGGCGACAAAGGCCTCTTGGGGTGCGCGATGTGGCAACGACAAACCGGTGGTCTTATCCAAACCCTGTGCCATCACATCATAGCGGTCATTCCAACGTCGTGCCTGGGTATCCAGATCAGCCAGCTGCGGGCGCAGGATCGCGGCGCGCAGGTTGTCCATCCGCCCCGAAATGTTCGGCGTCTCGTATTTCAACTGCGCAAATGTCTCGGGCGGCGGTGCCGCGCGGTGGCGTTCAAACAGCATATAGCTGCCCGACAACATGATTGCGCGGGCCATGCCATCCGGGTCGTCCGAAATCAGCAACCCGCCCTCGCCCGAGTTGACGTGTTTATAGGTCTGGGTCGAATAGCAGCCGAATTTGCCCCAACGCCCCGAAGGGACACCGTCCCATGACGCGCCCATCGTATGCGCGCAATCCTCGATCACAGTGACGCCGGCGGCATCGCAAATCGCCATCAGTTTGCGCATGTCACAGATATGGCCACGCATGTGGGACAACAGCAAAATTCGCGCGTCGCTGATTTTGCTTGCCAGATTATCAAGATCAATCACCAGATCCTCGGTCACGCCAACGAAGACAGGCACCCCGCCTACTGCGGCAATCGCCCCCGGCACGGGGGCCAACGTGAACGCATTGGTCAACACCTTGTCACCATGCCCGACCCCGCAGGCCCGCAATGCGGTGGTCATCGCATAGCCACCTGACGCACACGCTAGGCAGTATTTCGCACCGGTCTGAGCCGCGAATTCTTGTTCCAACAAAGCGGTTTCCGCGATCTCGCCGTCGCATGTGTTGTAGCGATGCAAACGACCATGTTGCAGCACCGCATTTGCGGCTCTGACAGCCGCCTCTGGGATAGGTTCTTGCTGGGTGAAACTGCCGGTGAAAATTTCTGTCATAAGGACGTTGTGGGGGTGCATGCCGCGTCGGTCAATCCGGTTTTTTCGTCCGAGCAAAAACAAACCGACTGCAACGTTATCCGATCAAACGACGGACCTGAGCGTGCAATTCACTATAATCGCTGATCATGGCCTCAGGCTCTAGCGCGGCCATATCCTCGCCCGAAGGGCCAAAGGTTACTAGGATCGACGGTCGGCCTGCATTTCGCGACGTGTCGCGATCCGTGGCCGTGTCGCCGACCAACACGCACCTGTCCACGTCACCGCCCGCGCGACGGACTGTTTCAAACAAATGTTCAGGGTCAGGTTTGCGCACAGGCAGGCTGTCGGCCCCCAAAAGCGCCGCAAATTGGTCCCGCACGCCCAATGACCGCATCAGGGTTTCTGCCAGCCCTTCAGGCTTATTCGTGCAGATTGCCACTTTGTAGCCGTCGGCTTTGAGCGCCTCAACGGCGGCCATCGCTCCGGGATACAATACCGTATGGCTATCTATGTCTTGGGCGTAGGCCGCCAACAAATTGGGGTATTGGCGATCGACCTCGCCTTGTGGCACGCCGTCAACACGTGAAAACCCCAACCTTAGCATCGCGCGCCCACCTTTTAGCGCGGTCGCGGAATCTTGCGAGGTCAACAGATCGCCGAACCCCAATCCCCGAAAACAGGCATTCGCGGCCGCCAGCAGGTCGCCGCTAGTGTCGGCCAATGTGCCATCCAAATCAAATACAACTGTAGGCATAAGCATCCTTTCGCGCAGTCAATTCCAGATGTGTAACGATCCGTAAGGTGATGTGAAGCCCTTCCTATTGCGATATGCGGCCATTGCTGTAGAACGCCCAGAAAATAAGACGTGGGACATTATGACAATTTCATTGATCGTTTTGGGTGCCGGCAAAGGCACCCGCATGAAATCCGACCTGCCAAAGGTCCTTCATCAGATCGGCAGCGCACCTATGCTGGTTCATGCTATTCGTGCCGGCGCGATGCTGTCCCCTGAACGCACAGTCGTGGTTGCGGGCCATGGCGCCGAACAGGTCGAAGCCGCGGCCCACGCCTATGATCCCGACATCACAGTGGTGCGCCAAACCGAACAGCTGGGAACAGCCCATGCTGTGGCCCAAGCCAATGCCGCACTGGGCGATCAGGTCGGTGATGCGCTGGTCTTATACGGAGACACGCCATTTATCCGCCCCGAAACGCTGGAGCAAATGGCAGCGGCCCGCGAAGATCACGATGTCATCGTTTTGGGATTTGAGGCCACGGACCCCGGTCGCTACGGACGCTTGATCGTGAACGGCGACGCCTTGGACCGGATTGTCGAATTCAAGGATGCCAACGATGACGAACGCGCCGTAAACCTATGTAATAGTGGCGTAATAATGGCCAAAGCCTCGACGCTATTTGACCTGATCGACGCCGTTGGAAATGACAATGCGTCGCAAGAATACTACCTGACCGACATTATCGGCATTGCCCGTGATCGCGGCCTATCGGCCACTGTTGTACGCTGCGACGAGGCCGAAACATTGGGCGTCAACAGTCGTGCCGAACTGATCGCAGCCGAGGCCAGTTTTCAGGCTCGCGCGCGGGTTGAGACAATTGAAAATGGCGTCACACTGGTTGCTCCCGACAGCACAACATTTGCATATGACACGGTGATCGGGCGCGATTGCGTGATCGAACCCAACGTGGTGTTCGGCCCGAATGTGACGCTAGAATCCGGTGTCAGGATCCGCGCCTTTTCCCACCTCGAAGGCTGCCATGTCTCGCAAGGGTCCAGCGTCGGCCCCTATGCCCGATTGCGTCCGGGGGCTGAATTGGCTGAAAACACCCACATCGGCAATTTTGTTGAAATCAAAAACGCAATTGTCGCCGAAGGCGCCAAAGTCAACCACCTGACATATATCGGTGATGCGGATGTGGGGGCGCGCACAAATATTGGCGCAGGCACGATCACATGCAACTATGATGGCGTCTTCAAGCACCGCACGACAATCGGGGCAGATGCCTTTATCGGGTCCAACACGATGCTTGTGGCCCCCGTCACAATCGGCAATGAAGCCATGACCGGTAGTGGATCGGTTATTACCAAAGACGTGCCCGCGGGCGCGTTGGGCGTTGGGCGTGCGCGACAAGACAACAAAGAC
>CAXIAS010000058.1:0-17729 GCA_964022195.1 uncultured Roseobacteraceae bacterium | reverse complement strand
TGGAAGCAGATGTTGTCGTGGTTGCGGCGGGGGCCGCTACGGGTGCGCTGACGGGCGTGCCATTGGATAATAAATCCGGTGTGATTCTGCACACCCGACCGTTGCCGCGGGCGCTGGAGCATATCATCATGTCACCGGGCCTGTATCTGAGGCAAGATGGGGACGGGCGGATCATCATGGGCGGGCACTTTACCGGGGGCGGATTGGCGGATCATGCGATCGACGCGCTGGGCCCGCTCATGCTTGACCGACTAAACGCGCGTTTGCCCAATGTCGCGGCAAAGGTGGAAGCGGTCAGGTTCGGTTGCAGGCCGGTCCCCGTTGACGGGTTGCCAGTGATTGGTTGGCACAATGGGGTCTATGTGGCTGTCATGCATTCGGGCATAACGCTGGCCCCGATTGTCGGCGACCTGATCGCTCGGGACCTGTCCGGAAAAGACGCAAAGGATCTTGAGCCTTACAGGCCCGATCGCTTGTCGCCATGGGCTTAAGCCCATGGTTACCTGGTCGCGCATAAAAACAGAGGCGGGCGTCTATGCGCGAGCAGGCAAACCCGCACCGCACCGTCGCCAACACGCGCACCGGACGGGTGCGACACGGATCCCTGTTTGAGC
The DNA here is from genome assembly GCA_964022195.1 of uncultured Roseobacteraceae bacterium. Lineage (GTDB taxonomy): Bacteria > Pseudomonadota > Alphaproteobacteria > Rhodobacterales > Rhodobacteraceae > Yoonia. Next base: position 17,115 of record CAXIAS010000058.1, on the reverse strand, counting down.
GGACCCATCGGGTTGCGTGCCATTGCAACGAACCCCAAGCATCGCAATGCGCCCGCCACTTGTCGCGTGTTCCGACAATGGATACGGTTTGTGAATTGCATTTCTGAAAGGCTGCACCGTGACCGATTTTCTGCTTCTTGCGTTTATTTTCCTAGCAGCAGGCGTGGTTTCTGTCCCGATCGCGTCCCGGCTTGGATTGGGGTCGGTTCTTGGATACCTGATTGCCGGCATCGTGATCAGCCCGGTTCTGGTCTGGTTGCATGTCGATGTCATATCGATCCAGCACTTCGCCGAATTCGGTGTGGTCATGATGCTGTTCCTTGTCGGGTTGGAATTGGAACCGCGCCGCCTGTGGGAGATGCGCCACAAGCTGATGGGTCTAGGGGGTGGTCAGGTCGGGATAACCACATTGGCCGTGATGGCCATCGGGATGGCATTCGGACTGGGGTGGACCGTGGCCTTGGCTGTCGGATTGGTTTTTGCCTTGTCGTCCACTGCGATCGTGTTGCAGACCTTGCAGGAAAAGGGGTTGATGAAATCCGACGGCGGGCAGTCCAGCTTTTCCGTTCTATTGTTCCAAGACATCGCGGTGATCCCGATGCTGGCGTTGGTCCCTTTGCTGGCGTTGCCCGAGTTGCAAGAGGCGTTGGCGCATGCGTCGCACGCAGGCGACGACGGGCATGGTGAGGCCATAAGCCTTGTCGCCCATTTGAACGGCTGGCAAACGGGTCTGGTCACCTTGGCGGCGATTGCCGCCGTGGTCTTGATTGGTGGCCGCCTGACCGGTCCGATATTCCGGTTTATAACCGCCGCCAACTTGCGTGAATTGTTTGTGGCCGCGGCCTTGATGGTTGTGATCGGTATCGCGTTGCTGATGTCGTTGGTTGGTCTGTCGCCTGCGCTGGGCACGTTTCTGGCGGGTGTGGTTCTGGCCAATTCCGAATACCGCCACGAATTAGAAAGCGATATTGACCCGTTCAAAGGTTTGTTGCTGGGCCTGTTCTTTATGACGGTGGGGGCGGGAATCAACTTTGGGCTCTTGTCCGAGAATCTGGGGCTGATCGTCGGGCTGACGATCGGGCTGATGGCCCTAAAGGCGGCTGTTCTATATGTGCTGGCTGTGGTGTTCAAATTGCGCGGGTCGGACCGCTGGTTGTTCACGTTGGGACTGGCCCAAGCGGGTGAGTTCGGCTTTGTGTTGTTGTCATTCACGGTGGCCAATGCGGTGATCCCGCAGGCGCTGGCGGATCAGTTGTTGTTGGTCGTGGCGCTGTCGATGCTGCTGACGCCTGTCTTGTTCATCCTATACGACAAGATCATCGCGCCACGTTTCGCCAATGCCGACCTGCGTGAGACGGACGAGGTCCCCCAAGACGCCAAAATCATTATCGCGGGTCACGGTCGGGTTGGTGGCATCATCGCACGTGTTTTGCGGGCAGCCGGGCACGAGCCGACGGTGATTGATTTCAGTTCGGCGCAGATCGAGATGCTCAAAAACTTCAACTCGCGTGCCTATTACGGGGACGCAACGCGCCCCGATTTGCTGCATGCTGCGGGCATCGCAGAAGCCAAGTTGTTTGTCGCTGCAATTGACGACAAACATCAAACGACCGAATTGGTAAAATACCTGCACCACCACTATCCCGACCTGCACATCGTCGCCCGCGCGACGGACCGAAATCATGTTTATGATCTGTGGTTCGCGGGCTGCCGTGACATCATCCGCGAAACTTATGACAGTTCACTGCGGATGGGGCGTTCGGCACTAGAGGCGTTAGGCGCGCCGTACGAGGTGGCGGAGCAGGCAATTGATGCGTTCAATGCGCTGGACCGCAAGACGATGATCGAGTTGGCCGAGCATTATGACCCTGCTATTCGCGCATGGGAAAACGATGCCTTTATGGAGGTCGTCAACGAACGCAGCGCGCAGTGGACCCAAGAGTTGAGCGCTGAAATGGACCGTATCCTGAGACCCAAGGCCGACTAGCGTCTGGTCAACCCGATGTGGCCTGCCTAAGTTGGCTGCAAACGGTCGAAAGGACAGGCGATGAAACTGCTAAGATATGGACCGGCTGGCGCGGAAAAACCGGGTATACTGGATGCAGACGGTGCAATCAGGGATTTGTCAGGTGTCATTGACGACGTGACCGGGCCTAATCTGGCACCTGAGATGTTGGCGCGATTGGCGGGGATTGATCCGACCGACCTGCCGCCGGTGTGTGGCGCGCCGCGCATTGGTCCTTGTATCGGCAATGTGGGCAAATTCCTGTGCATCGGGTTGAACTATTCCGACCACGCCGCCGAAGCAGGGATGGAACCGCCGGAAAATCCCGTGTTGTTTTTCAAGGCCAACTCGGCAATCTGCGGTCCCTATGATATGGTCATGCTGCCGCGCGGATCGCAAGCCACCGATTGGGAGGTCGAGCTGGGCGTTGTCATCGGCAAAGCCGCCAAATACGTTTCCGTCGATCAGGCGCTTGACCATGTTGCCGGGTATTGTGTGGTCAATGATGTGTCAGAACGCGACTTTCAAACCAAACTGTCGGGCCAATGGACCAAGGGCAAATCTTGCGACACGTTTGGCCCGTTGGGCCCATGGATGGTCACCTCAGACGAGGTGCCGGACCCGCAGGCACTGGCCATGCGGCTGGATGTAAACGGGGTGCGCCGCCAGACCGGTACCACAGCCAAGATGATCCACAGCGTGGCTGAAATTATCTCTCATCTTTCGCAGTTGATGACCCTGCATCCGGGGGATGTGATCACCACAGGCACGCCACCCGGCGTCGGGATGGGCATAAAACCGAACCCCGTCTATCTAAAGGAAGGCGACGTGATGGAATTGGAAATTGACGGTTTGGGCGTCCAGCGCCAAACCGTGGGGCGTGACACATGACCGAATTGTTGTTTCCCGCACCGGAGCCCGTGATCATGCCTGTCGCAACCGGCCAAGGCTATCCTTTGTCCCGCATCTTCTGCGTCGGGCGCAATTACGTGGCCCACGCCGCTGAAATGGGCGGCGAGGTCGACCGCGAGGCGCCGTGGTATTTCACCAAATCCACGGCTGCTTATTGCCCTGATGGGGCTTGTGTGCCCTATCCCCAAGGCACGGCGAATTACCACCACGAGGTGGAACTGGTCGTGGCCCTAGGGGCCGACGCCGTCGAGGCGGATGACGCAGGGGCCGAAGCCGCAATCTATGGTTACGCGGTCGGGCTGGATATGACCCGGCGCGACCGTCAGCAAGACGGCAAAGACAACCGCAGGCCGTGGTCCTTGGGCAAGGATGTGGAATGCTCGGCGCCGATGGGCGTGATAACACCAAAGGCCACGTTTGGTGCGCTGGATGGCAAGCAGATCCGCCTATCAGTCAACGGCCAGACGCGTCAATCTGCCCCGCTGACCGACATGGTCTGGTCCCCCATAGAGGTGATCAAACATCTGTCGTGCTATTACCATCTGGGGGCAGGCGATGTTATTATGACAGGCACGCCGGCAGGGGTTGGTCCCGTTGTCGCGGGCGACGCGCTGCACGCACAAATCGACGGGTTGGATGCCCTGACCCATACAATCAAAAGGTAAGACCATGGATATCACCAATGAAATCGCAATCGTCACCGGCGCGGCCAGCGGGCTGGGCGAGGCAACGGCCCGTCATCTGGCTGCCCAAGGCGCACGGGTCGGGGTCTTGGATTTCAACATCGAACAGGCGCAGTCGGTGGCGCGGGATATCGGCGGAATTGCTGTGCAGCTGGATGTCACCGACGAGGATCAGGTGATCGCTGCCATAGCCACAGTGCGCGACCATTTTGGCGGGGCCCCACGCATCGCAGTCAATTGCGCGGGCATCGCCAACGCCGCCCGCATCGTCGGACGCGAAGGCAAAACCGCCGTGCCGTTGTTTCGCAAAGTGATCGAGGTGAACCTGTTTGGGACCTACAACGTGATGACCCACGCCGCCGCCGCGATGATGGATCAGGACGCCGACACGGGTGGCGAACGTGGGGTGATCGTCAACACGTCATCTGCCGCCTACCAAGACGGCCAGATCGGCCAATCCGCCTATGCCGCGTCCAAGGGCGCTGTGGCGGCCATGTGCCTGCCTGCTGCGCGCGAAATGGCACGATCAGGCATTCGGGTTGTGGCCATCGCGCCCGGTCTGTTCGGCACCCCGATGATGCAGGCTTTGCCGTCCGAAACCACCGCGGCGATTACGGCCAACATCCCGTTCCCCGACCGTTTGGGTCATCCGTCCGAGTTCGGCCAGATGGTTGGCGACATCGTGCGCAACCCCTATTTGAACGGCACAACGATCCGGTTGGACGGCGCTGTTCGTTTGCCGCCCAAATAGCGCCGGCTAGTTGCGTTGCAATGTGTTGGACGGGTCGTAGGGGGCCGAGTTCAACACAGTTGCGGTGACCAGATCGCCTATTAGGTCGACCTGCAATCCGCTCGGGTCAACCTCGGGCCGCAAATAGGCATAGGCTAGGTTCAACCCCGTCCGGTGCCCCCAGTCGGCTGATGTCACGGTGCCGACGACCTGCCCGTCTTGCATGACCGAAGCACCGCCATGGGCGGGCCTGTCCGCGCAATCCAGCGCCAAGGTCACCAGTTTGGAGCGCGATCCGTTGCACATTCGTGCCTCAAGCGCCGATTTGCCGACAAAGTCCTTGTCCATGGTCACAAAACGGTCCAGCCCCGCTTCGAACGGGTCAAATTCGGTGATGATGTCGGCCTTCCAATGCAGGTACCCTTTTTCCATGCGCATGCTTTCGACCGCGCGGCTGCCGAACAAGCGGAGCCCCCACGCCTCGCCTGCGGTGCGCAGGGCTAGATAGGCTGCGTATAGCTGGTTGTTGGGGACGTGGATTTCATAGGCCAGCTCGCCCGAGAAACTGACAGACATGACCACGGCGGGGGCGATCCCGATGAAGGCCTCGCGCACGGACAGCCACGGAAACGCCCGCGCTGACCAATCGCCGCGGGTTACGGCGGAAAGAACGTTCCGGGCCTTGGGGCCGGCCAGCACAAGGATCGTCATGTCGTTGGTTAGCGACGTGATCGTGACGTCCTCATTGGCGCCGATGTTGGCCGTCAGCCAATCCATGTCGTGTTGCTCGGATGCGGCCGCAGAGCCATACCAGATGCGCCCGTCGGGCAGGTTGGCGATTGTCGCTTCGCCCTTGAGGCACCCGTGGTCATTCAGCAGATACCCAAGCCTGACCCGTCCTGATTTGCGGGTCAGGCGGCCACAAATCATCCGGTCCAGAAAATCGCGCGCGTCAGCGCCGCCGATTTGATAGCGGTTAAAGCCGTTGACCTCGGTCAGGCCGACGCCGGTTTGCACAGCCCGCACTTCGTCCGCGATCACGTCAAAGGCGTTGGTAAAACGGAACCCGTGTGTCTCGGTGAATTCGGGGTCCGGTTTGATGTATTCCATCCGTTCCCACCCGTTGACGACGCCAAAGCTGGCGCCTTGGGCCGCCAGAACAGGGGTAAGCGGTGTGGTCTTGACGGGTCGTCCTGCGGGGCGATGTTCGTGGGGGAAGTGAAAGCGGAATTCGTTTTGATAATCCTCAATCGCCTTGAGCGCCGTGTATTCGACGTTGCCATGCCCTGTGAACCGGCGCGGGTCGATACACCACGTGTCATAGCAGGCCTCGCCATGCACGATCTGCTGGGCGAGCAGCCAACCGTGGCCGCCGCCTTCGCCCAAGCCCGCGCGCAGGCCGATAATACAGAACGCATTGCGTTTGCCCGGGATCGGGCCAACCAAGGGCGCGCCATCAATGGTATAGGTAATCGGCCCGTTGACGATCGTGTGGATGCCGGTGTCCGCCAGCGCGGGCATGCGCGCGATGGCGCCCTTTAACACGTCCGTCACGCGGTCCAGATCGTCGGGGCACAGGGCGTTCACAAACTTGGGGTCGATCCCGTCCATGCCCCAAGTCTTGCAGTCTTGTTCGTAGAACCCGACAAGCAGCCCGTTCTTTTCCTGCCGACAGTAATAATCGCTGATCGGGCAGCGCAGCAGGGGCATCCGGTGATCCGCATTCGCTATGGCGGGGATGTCTTCGGTTAGGAAATACTGATGTTCCATCGACATGACAGGGTGGTGCACACCCATCATCGCGCCCACCTCGTTCACGCGGTAGCCGCAGGCGTTGACCACCACATCGGCGTGAATGTCGCCCTTGTCCGTGGTCACGATCCAAGTGTCGTCCTTGAGCTGACGTAGGGCAGTCACGGGCGTATTACGGTGAATTTCGGCACCCGCCTTGCGGGCGCGCCGCGCCAGCGCTTGGCACAGTTGCGCGGGGTCTATGTCGCCGTCCATCGGGTCCCATAGCCCGCCGATCAGATTGTCGGTTGAAATCAGCGGATGCCTGCGGGCGCATTCGGCGGCGTCGATGACGTCGAAGGTGACGTCCATGCCCCGCGCCATGCTGGCAAAGTGCCGGTAACCGTCCATTTGCGCCTCAGTGTTGGCCAGCCGGATGCCGCCATCACCGTGGTGGTAGTTGATCGGGTAATCCGGATCGTTGGCGAGGTCCTGATACAGGTTGATCGAATGGGTCTTGAGCCCCACCATCGTTTGGTTCATCCCGAAATTCGTGACCTGAGCCGCCGAATGCCACGTCGTGCCTGAAGTCAGCTCGTCGCGTTCCAGCAACATCACATCGGTCCAGCCCTCTTGGGTGAGGTGATAAATGGTCGAGCATCCGGCGATGCCACCACCGATTACAACGGCTTTGGTGCGGGTTTTCATGGGGCCATCCTTGCGCAACTGTGGCCACCAGTGCAGCAGAGATACGCCCATTGCGCAATCGGGCCAGCCAGTTGCGAACCAAAGATTTTGATTTACCGAATGATTGTCAACTCATCCGAGACAAATGCCATCTTGGACCGTGCAGGCCCCACGATCCGAGCGTCGATGAAATCACGCAGCTCTTCAGCCATATGCTCGGGTAGGGCGCTTAGGCTGCCTGCGCGCGCATGTAGGGCCAGCGTTCTGGAAAACCGCGGAATTGTCAGCGGATGCGGGGTCAGGTTCTCGGTTGCCAACGGGGTGCCCAAATAGGCAAGCGCAGTGGTTATGGCCCAACCGTCCAGCTCGGAGGTCATGGCGAACAGGGCTTGGTTCGTTGTGAATTCATAGCCTGCGGGCGGACCTGTCCCAATCCGGCGCAGCTGCGCCTCGATTTGCCTGCCGATTTGCAGATCACGTGTGTAGCGCACAAAGGGCCGGGTCCCGAGGTGCTGTGGATCGGCGGATCCTGCGCGGGCGGTGACCATGATAAACGGGTCACGCAACAGGGGGTGTTGTTCGACCCAATCCGCCTGCCCAACAGTGTCGACAGCGACCATCATATCAATCGCCCGCGTGCTGAGCGCGTCACTATTTTCATGGCTGGCCCCACTGGTCACCGACAGGGAAATGTTCGGAAATACCGCCCCTAACCGCACCAGCCAAGGCGCGGTGACCGTGGCGTCGAATTCTTCGATCAAGGCGATTTTCAGGGCCATGGGCGGGGCTTGATCGGCGACGACCAAACGGGCTTTGGCTGCGCCAACATCGTCTAGGATTCTCTTGGCGGGATCAAGGAACAGCGTGCCGGATGTGGTCAATCGGAACTGCCGCGCTGTGCGTTCAATCAGTTTCGCGCCCAAGGCCGTTTCCAGCCCCGACAATTGCTGCGATGCAGTCGAGGGGCTGATCCCCAATCGGTGTGCGCCGCGGGTGACCGACCCTGCCTCGACCACAGCCACAAAGACCTGAACCGCGCGAAAGGTGAAGGGGTGTTCTAAATTCTCCATTACGAAATCTTTATTTCGGATAATACAATCTATGGTCAAGGGACTTGTCGGGTTGTGGTCCGGCGGCGAGGGTTGTGTATGACAGAAATTCGCAAACCAACGCGGTCAGGTGGTCGGCGCGCACGACATGCCCACCGCGCGGCCCCGCCGACCATCAACCCTGCCCCGCGCGGCGCGTCGGGCGGCCAATACGCCCCCCTTACCGACGCCGAAGTCGGCGCGATCTATGACACGGCGCTGCGTTTGCTGGCTGAATTGGGCATGGGCGAGGTGCCTGGCCGGTTGCGCCGAGACCTGATCGCCGCAGGTGCCCAGACCCGAGATGACGGGCGGGTCACCTTTCCAAACGCATTGGTTGAAGACGCGATTGCGCAGGCTTGCACCAAATTCGTATTCCACGGCCGAGACGATGCCCGTTCGATCGAGGTGGGTGGCGATGCCGTCCATTTTGGAACCGGTGGGGCGGCGGTCCAGACCCTTGATCTGGATACTGGCCTTTATCGTCCGTCAACCTTGCGCGACCTGCACGACTTTACGCGTCTTCAGGACACGCTGGACAATGTCAGCTGGTTCACCCGTTGTTGCGTGGCGACGGACCTGCCGGACGAATGGTCGCTGGACCTGAACACAGCCTATGCGTTGATGAAAAATACAACCAAACCTGTGGCCACTGCTTTTACCCTAGCCCCGCATGTCGCCCCTTTGGTCGAAATGTTTGACATGGCATCGGGCGGCCAGTTTGCAAAACGCCCCTTTGTCAAAGCCCACATCAGCCCTGTCATCTCGCCGATGCGCTATGGTGAAGATGCAGTTGACGTGGTCTATGAATGTATCAGGCACAATGTGCCGATCTCTTGCATCACAGCGGCGCAATCGGGGGCGACGGCGCCTGCGACATTGGCGGGGTTTTTGGCCCAATCTCTGGCCGAGACCCTCGCTAGCCTTGTGATGGTTCACGCGATCCGGCCCGGTTACCGGATGGTATTTTCCAACTGGCCCTTGGTGATTGACCTGCGCACCGGCGCCTTTGCGGGCGGCGGCGGCGAGATTGCCTTGTTGAACGCGGCCTCGGCGCAAATATCCAACTGGTTGGGCCTGTTGTCCGGCGTGGCCTGTTCCATGACGGATGCCAAGGCGATCGACGCCCAATACGGTGTTGAAAAAGGGATCACGGCGCTGGCCGCTGGATTGGCAGGCGGCAACCTGATTTACGAATCTTCCGGCATGACCGCGTCGCTCTTGGGCGCGAGCTTTGAGGCGTTTGTGATCGACGACGAGATGCACAGCGCCATCTACCGGATGCTGCGCGGCGTTGAGGTGTCTGACGAGGCATTGGCGTTCGACACCATTTGTCAGGCGGTTTTGGGCGAGGGGCATTTTCTGGGGGCGGATGCCACGCTTCGCGCGATGGAGCGCGATTATTACTACGCCCCCCACGCGGACCGTGATCAGCCGATTGCATGGGCCGAGGCGGGTGCGCCTGATTTGTGGCAACGGGCCAATGCCACCGCACGCGACATTCTAGCCCAGCATCACCCCTCTTGTTTGACAGGTGACCAGGCGGCTGGGATCAGATCACGATTTGGGTCGGGTTTGTTGAACATGACGCCGTAGGACCAAGTCGAAGACCGTGCGCAGGCTCGAGCAGTGCGCGTGGGAGATACCTACTCGGTTGAACTTCCAATCAAGATGTTCGATGCATTGACCTGAGGGCGGCTGAGCGCCCCGCGACAGGAGCAATTATGACATTAGAACGCAAATTGGTCGCCGAAGCGATCGGAACCTTTTCCCTTCTCGCCACGGTCATTGGTTCGGGCATCATGGCTGAACGGTTGTCGGACGGGAACGTCGCGATTGCCTTGTTGGGGAATACGATCCCGACCGGTGCAATCCTCGTGGTCCTGATCACGATTTTCGGGCCGATCTCTGGCGCACATTTCAACCCCGCAGTGACCCTGAGTTTTGCGCTGCGCCGAGAAATCGGAGCAGTTGAGGCAGCATTGTATTCATGCACACAGGTGGTCTTTGGCATTGTTGGTGTTCTGGCTGCGCACCTTATGTTCGATCATCCGATTTGGGACAGCTCGACAACGGTCCGGACCGGTGTCGGACAATGGACGGGTGAGTTCGTCGCGACGTTCGGTTTGGTGGGCACGATTTTGGCCTGTCTCAAGGCCAAGCCTTCGGCAGTGCCGACGGCTGTTGGTCTGTATATCACAGCGGCATATTGGTTCACGTCGTCCACGTCGTTTGCCAATCCGGCCGTTACGATTGCACGAGGTTTTTCTGATACGTTTGCAGGGATCGCGCCCGCGGACGTCATGGCGTTTGTCGCGGTGCAACTGGTTGCCGCGATATTGGCGACGGGGTTTTTTGGCTGGCTATTGCGGGATGATCCATAACGCATAGCACTGTTGTTTGCCCAGCCACGTTGCCATGGGCTTAAGCCCATGGTTACGCAGCCAACGGGCCGGTCAATGACCGGCCCCCAAGGTGTCAGTTCAGCCGCAGACCTGTGTCGGGTGCAAAGTAGGACACTTTGTTCAGATCAAACGCGAGCGTTTGTTCCTGACCCGCCTTCGCCGCTGTTTCGGCATGCAAGCGGGCTGTGACATGTTTTCCGCCCAACTGTAGCACCGCAAATGTGTCCGCCCCCGCAGGCTCGACGATGTCAATGACACAGTCTGCGGTTTGCGCGTCGCTGGGCGCGCGACCGGCAGGGTCGGCGATGTCTTCGGGCCGGACGCCAAGGATAACATCCTTGGGCAGATCGCGATTTTTTGTATCGGTCAGAACGATGGGTGCGGCGCCCTTGCGCGCAATTTCGATCTGGGTGCTGCTGCCATTCGCTAGCGCTTTGGCAGGGATCAGGTTCATTGCAGGGCTGCCCATAAAATCGGCCACGAACAAGTTTGCAGGGCGGTTGTAAATTTCCGCAGGGCTGCCGATCTGTTGGATTACGCCACCTTTCATCACCACGATTTTGGTTGCCAATGTCATCGCTTCGATCTGGTCGTGGGTCACATAGACCATCGACGCGCCAAGGTTTTGGTGAAGCGCCTTGATCTCGGTCCGCATCTCGACCCGAAGTTTGGCGTCAAGGTTCGATAACGGCTCGTCAAACAAGAACAGTTTGGGGTCGCGCACCAGCGCACGGCCCATGGCCACACGTTGGCGCTGACCGCCCGACAGTTGACCGGGTTTGCGTTTGAGCAGTGGTTCGATTTGCAGCTGGCCTGCAACTTGCGCCAGTTTCGCGTCTTGGGTTTCTTGATCCACACCGCGGACCTTCATCCCGAAAGTGATGTTTTTGGCCACGGTCATCGTCGGATACAACGCGTAAGACTGGAACACCATCGCGATGTCGCGGTCCTTGGGGCTGACGTTGGTCATGTTCGCGCCGCCGATGTGCAGGTCCCCTGCGGTGATCGGTTCCAGCCCTGCGATGCAGTTGAGCAGCGTGGATTTACCGCAGCCTGACGGCCCGACCAGCACCAGAAAGTCACCCTGTTCGATCGCCACGTTGATGTCCTTGAGGATCTCAACAGAGCCATAATTTTTGTAAAGGTTGTTGATTTCTAAGATAGGAGCCATTTCCATTATCCTTTCACAGATCCAGCGGTCAGCCCGCGGACAAAGTATTTACCAGCGACGACATAGACAAACAGTGTCGGCAGGGCTGCGATGATCGCGGCGGCCATATCGACGTTGTATTCTTTGATGCCAGTGGTCGAGTTTACGATGTTATTGAGGGCCACAGTGACAGGCTGGGTGCCTGCTTGGCTGAATGAAACACCGAACAAAAAGTCGTTCCAGATTTGGGTGAATTGCCAGATGACGGTCACCACGATGATCGGCAGCGATAGCGGCAAAAAGATCGACCAGAAAATCCGGAAGAACCCCGCGCCGTCAACTTTGGCGGCTTTTGTCAACTCCGAAGGGATCGAGACATAGTAGTTGCGAAAGAACAGCGTTGTGAACCCGAGGCCATAGATGACGTGGACAAAGATCAATCCGGGAATAGTGCCTGCGATGCCCATCATTCCCAGCACCCGCGCCATAGGCAGCAGAACAACTTGAAACGGGATAAAACAGCCGAACAGCATCAGGGAAAAGATGATGTTCGCCCCGCGGAACCGCCATTGCGCCACCACATAGCCGTTCATCGCCCCCAACAGGGTCGAGATGGTGACGGCTGGTATGGCAATCAGCACCGAGTTCCAGAAATAGGGCTGCACGCCTTCGCACTGGATGCCTGTGCAGGCACCGGACCACGCGGTTCGCCATGCGTCAAACGTGACCTCGCGTGGCAGAGATATCAGGTCGCCTGTGCGGATTTCATCAAGGCTTTTGAGCGAGGTCGTGATCATGACGAACAGGGGCATCAGGTAGAACAGTGCAAACAGTCCGAGCATGACGTAGAGGATCCAGCGCAGGGCGATTTTGCCTGCATTTGATCCGCTGCGGGTGTTGGTCAAAGCATAATCAGTCATCTTTGGACCTCAGTTCTGAGTAAAGGTAGGGGACCACGATCGCAAAGACGACGCCCATCATAACCATGGCCGAGCTTGCCGCTTGGCCGATATCACCACGCGAAAACGCCATGGCATACATGTATGTTGCGGGCAGGTCTGTCGCATAGCCCGGACCACCGCCCGTCAGCGCAATAACAAGGTCAAAGCTTTTGATGGCGAGGTGGGCCAGCACGATGAAGGCAGATAGGAAAATCGGCGCCATCGAGGGGATGATGATCGCAGTATAGACGCGCCATGTCGGGATACCGTCGACTTGGGCGGCTTTGATGATTTCGGTGTCGACAGACCGCAGGCCGGCAAGGAACAGCGCCATCACGAAACCCGATGACTGCCAGATCGCTGCGATGACAATCGTATAGATCGCCATGTCCGGATCAACGAGCCAGTTGAAGGTGAAGTCCTCAAAGCCCCAGCCTTGGACCATTTTCTCGATCCCCAAACCGGGGTTCAGGATCCATTTCCACGCTGTGCCTGTCACGATCATCGACAGCGCCATCGGGTAGAGGTAGATCGTGCGCAGCGCGCCTTCGGTGCGGATGTTCTGGTCCAGCAAAATGGCTAAGATCAGCCCGAGGATCATCGCAATGACGATGAACAGGATGCCAAATACCATCAGGTTGGTGAACGCCGTGTCCCAGCGCGGGCTGGCAAATAGGCGGGTGTATTGGATGGTGCCGTCGATTTCGTATCTTGGCAGTAGCCGCGACCGCGTAAACGATACCCATGCCGTCCAAGCGATAAAGCCGTAGACGAAGACAAGGATTGCGATGAACGAGGGGGCCAGCACCAACCGAGGCGTGTTTTCTTCAAGCCACTTGGTCATTGGTCATTTCCTGTAAAGGTGCCCGCCCCCAAGGGATCAGGGGGCGGGCGCATGTGAATTACATGCTGTTGGCTACGGCGTTTGCCAGCATCTCGACAGCGTCTTCAGAAGACATATCAGAGTTGAAGTGAGCCGTCACAACGTCGGTGATCGCACCGGCTTGCGCGCCGCGCAGCGCCATGCCGTGGGCATAAGATGGCAGCAAGGTGCCGCTCTCGTTGCTGGCTTTCATGTCGTCAGCGGACAGGTGCGCACAAACGTCGAACTCGTCCAAAGCCACGTCAACACGCGCAGGGATCGAACCTTTGTTCAGGTTGAACACCTTTTGGAAGTTCTGACCAACGATCAGTTCGGCCAAGAGCGCCTGACCGGCCTTTTTGTCGTCGCCGTCAACGTCGAACATCGCAAAGCTGTCTACGTTATACAAGAAACCTTCGCCTGGTGTGGATGCGCAAAGGAAGTCTTCGCCCGGAACTTTGCCCGCAGCCATAAATTCGCCTTTGGCCCAGTCGCCCATGATCTGGAATGCGGCTTCGCCGTTCATGACCATTGCCGTGGCGAGGTTCCAGTCACGACCAGAGAAGTTGCCGTCGACATAACCGCGCATTTTGCGCATCTGGTCAAAGGTTGCCTTCATGTCGTCGCCTTTGAGCGTGTCCATGTCCAGCTCAACGAAGGCTTTGTGAAAACCTTCTGCGCCGAGGATGCCAAGCGCCACTGCTTCAAATACAGTTGCGTCCTGCCAAGCCTGACCACCGTGGGCCAGTGGGATGATGCCTGCGGCTTGCAGTTTGTCTGCGGCGGCGTTGAATTCTGCCCATGTGGATGGCATCGCGATGCCGTTTGCGGACAGAACGTCGGCGTTTGCCCAAATCCAGTCAACGCGGTGCACGTTTACAGGGGCTGCACACCACGTGCCTTCGCACTGCATGTGGCCCGCGATGGATGCTGGCAGGACGTCAGCCCAACCGTTTGCTTCTGCAACAGCAGAGATGTCGGCCAGAACGCCTTCTTCATACCATTCCTGAATTGCGGGGCCTTTGATCTGGGCCGCTGTTGGTGCGTTGCCGGACAAAACACGGGCGCGCAGGGCTGTGCCAGCTGCGTCACCGCCGCCGCCTGCGACGGGCATGTCAGTCCATGTGCCGCCGTTTGCTGCGAATTCTTCTTGCAGAACGGCTACGGATTTGGCCTCACCACCGGATGTCCAGTAGTGCAGCACCTCTGCAGATGCGTGGCCATCGGCATAGGCTGCTGTGGATGCCACAACTGCCAGCGCGGATGCTGTGCTTACGATATATGATTTCATGATTAGGTTTCCTCCCAAAGAAAATGTCCTAGCGACATCTGCGGTGATTGTTGGGTATGGACCCTGTGCCATGCAACGTCGGCATGGCGGGTTTTTACCTGTGGATACCACTATTTTCCCCGATCCGTTACAAACTGTTACCTGACATTTGATTTTGTTGCATGCTGTTACATAACGGGTTTGATTACGCCCCTCCGGAGCCAAAGTTTATGTCTATCCCCCGAATCCTTGTGGTTGATGACGATCCAGACATGCGCCAGATGATGACGCAGTTCTTGCGCCAACATGGCACCATTGCCTTGCCCGCCGCCACCGAGGTCGAGGTCCGCGCACAACTGTCCGGCGGGCGGGTCGATTTGATCCTGCTGGATGTGATGCTGGGCGATGAGAACGGTTTGGACATTTGCGCCCGCCTGCGCCACGAACAGGACGTGCCGATTATTATGGTGTCGGCCCTGTCTGCCGATCATCAGCGTATGCAAGGGTACGAGGTCGGCGCTGACGACTATATAGCCAAGCCGTTTAACCCCGAATTGTTGCTGGCGCGGGTCAAGGCGGTCCTGTCGCGCGCGCGCCGGTCTTCATCGTTGGTGCATCGCCGCAAGACGATGACATTCCGCTTTGCCGGTTGGACCTACGACGCGAAAAAGGACGAGGTGCTGTCGCCAGGCGGCGTGCAGGTCACCCTGTCCCGCCGCGAGACGGCGTTGCTGCAGGCCTTGCTTGCCAACCCGCATATCCCGCTGACCCGAGAAGAAATCGTCGCGGCCCTCGACGTCACCGGTGACGGCGTGCAATCGCCCGAGGCCTTGGGTCGCGCCATTGATGTTCTGGTAGGCCGGTTGCGATCCAAGATCGAACCAAACCCCAAGGACCCCCAATTGCTGCGCACTGAACGCGGGGTCGGCTATGTGTTGGCCGTCGACGTCGAGGCGACCCAGCAGTGACCACATCGTGGCATAGCCTTCGCGCCGTTGGGGCATCACTGGTTGTTTTGGCATTTGTGGCGGGCATCTGGACCACCTGGACGTGGGTCCAGTCCGGCACCCAGTGGCGGGCACATTTGGCTAGGGCGGAAACCGCGGGACGCACACTATATACATCTTTGCAAAACGGCACTGCTCCGTCGCAAGGCGTGCGACTGATCCCGCTCGCCGAAGTCGACCAACGGCTTGCGCTGCAAGGCAAGTTCAGCCGCATGACCGCGGCCCCGCAACCCGCGCGGGTTACATTGGTGCCTTTGCTTGCAGATGTCGGCGCCAAAAGGGCAGGCGAGGCATTTACCCTCGCGATTGTCTCGCCCGACCTTGTCTATCGTTTGTCGGACCTGCCACGCCGCGACGGGCAAACCGCATCGGAAACAACAGGATCGGTGTTTCGCCAAATCGCCACATATTGCAGTGATCCGATGATTGTCGCGCGTATGGGCGATGCACCGTGGGTATTGGTCGAAGGGGGGGCGATCTGGGGCTGCGCTGCCGCCCCTACGGACCGCCGCCTCTTGGCGGTTGTGGTTGCCTTGATTGCGCTAGGCGGTTTGATCACCGTGGCCCTGAATACATCGGGAGATTTTAACCGCTTTGCGGAGCTTTTGCGCAGCCGACGCCGTATCGGCGGGCCCGACAGTTATGTGATCGACGGCCCGTCAGAGCTTCAGGATATTGTCACAGCTGTGAACACCTATCTGCAGGCCGAACGCGAACAGCTTGAGAACCGCGCAGTCGTTTTGTCCGGCGTCAGCCACGATCTGGGCACGCCGGCGACGCGGCTGCGTCTGCGGGCGGCGTTGATCAGCGACCAGCAATTGCGCGGCAAGCTAGAGGCCGACATCGACAGTATGACCGACATGATCGACAGCGTGCTGACCTATACCCGCGCCGAGATGAACGTCGAAGCGCCCCGCAAGCTGTCATTGACGTCGTTGATACAAGCCATTGTGTCCGACTACGAAGACACCGGCCGCTCGGTCAGCATGATACAGCCGCGCGATGTCGTGGTTCAGGGCGGCCGATCCGTGTTTATGTCCAAGGCGGGACAGAGCGTGCTAACAGGCGAGCGCGAGGTCGTCATTTCGGGGCGGCCCGTCTCGTTGCAACGCGCGATCAGCAATCTGATCGACAATGCGCTGAAATACGGGCGCACCGCGACAATCGAATTGCAAACCACGGCAAGCGAGGTCGCGATCGTGGTCACTGATACAGGCGCCGATACATCAGCCTCTGATGTGGCCGCACTTTTGGCGCCGTTTGACCGCGGCGAAAATACCGCATCTATTGCGGGCTATGGGCTGGGCCTGACGATCGTGGCGACCATTGCATCGATGCACGGTGGCACGCTGACATTCGAAGACGCGATTCCGGGGTTACGGGCCCGACTTGCGATTCCCCGCGGCTAATAGCGATTCCGAGCCATTGGCGCCGCGGATTCTGTGGATAAGTCCCAAATTGTGCCTGCGAACGGTGATCCGACACCAATAGGTCAGGGATACGGCCCCAAACCTTCGCGCCAAAGCCCCACAAAAACAGGGGAATTCGTCCATTTTTGACCAAAACGTAAAACTTGCACGTTTTTTCGAAAAAAAGGGGTTGCGGGTATTTGGTAGTAACCTTAGAACCCCCCTTACCGGCGAG
>CAXIAS010000057.1:0-18604 GCA_964022195.1 uncultured Roseobacteraceae bacterium | reverse complement strand
CCTACTCCCTTAGCAGGGGAGCGCCTTCGACCACTCGGCCACGTCTCCGTTGACCGGAATAGTTCGCAAGACCCTGAATAACAACCGGTTTTTTAACGATACATGCAATTTTCCTAACCGGCTGTTTTTGTTAGTTTTCATAGGATTTCGCCGGCGTTCTATCAATTTGGGAACAATAAGGCGCGATTTCGACACAACGGGAAACCATCGAATCTACATTCCGCGCAGGTCGATCATGGCGATCTGGTAGAAACCACACCCAATTGATTGCAATGGGCTTGGATGTGCGATCGCGGCGGGGGGAAGACGAAATCGTTATCATCAATTACAACCGAACGCCCCTGACCTGAAAGGTTTCGTCAAATTCATACCTAATGATGCCGGATCAAAAGTAGGGCCCTGAATCTTGCAGGACAAAAATTCGGCGCCACGCACATCACGCGAATGCCAGACACAAACGGATGCCCAACTACTTGTGTATCTACACTTACAGATCCGCCAACGCGGGGGCTGTAAAATGCGCCGTAATACCCGGCTATTTGCATATTCGGGTTCCAGATTATCCTTCAAGTTTTAGATAACCGCGTAATCTCAACACAATCTCAAACAAGGCTTGTTCGAATGACCCCGTCCCGCGCCACCGCAGGTCGAAGGAAAGGGTTTCTCAAATGGCTGATCATCTGGTCAAATTCTACGCGTCCGATCCGGCGTCAATCCTAACAACAGGGGTTGGCAGCACCTTTTCCTGGACAGGTGACGGATTTCCCAGCGGCGATGCCACGATCTCTGATCCCGAAACCGGGATCTATGGCACAACGCTTGATGACGACACAATCGGTGAGGTGTCGACAGCAGATGTCACCATTGGGGGGCTTTCGTCCAGTGGTTCCTATGTTGATGCAGATATGGGGTGGACAGTTCGGGACACGGAAACGAACGAAATCTTCCAAATTGTAGCGTTCGAAGTTCAAGGGGGCGGCGCCGCCGGGTCGTATACGCTATCGGAACAACCGCTGGTACCCGGGCGCACCTATGAAGTGTTGGAATTTAGCAGCGAGCCAAATGTCGACGCGGGCGATCCGGTATTTACATACACGGATTACGTGGAGCCGGATAGTGTGGTGACGGGCACCGACGGTGATGACACAATTGACGCCTCCTATGTTGGTGACCCCGAAGGCAATCAAATTGATGATGGGGCCGCGGGCGGGGCAAGCGGTCACGATAACATAGTCGAAGGCATGGGCGGCGACGATAGCATCTCGTCGGGCGCGGGGGATGACACCGTCTATGGCGGCGCAGGTGGAGACACTGTAGATGGCGGCGACGGCTCCGACACAATCTATGGCGACAGCAATGGCCCCTCGGGTGGTTCAGACGCGAGCGAGTTCCTAGACTGGTCCCTTGCCGGCGCGGATGAGGCGGACATCAGCTCCGGTTTCACCCAGAACACTGGTGCCATCGATGTTACTGTCAGCTTTTCAGATGACGGCGACAACCTTGGTACTCTTTCGGTTGAAACAACCTCACCCGGCTATGTCGGTTCCGGTGAAGTGTTTGATCCAAATTCTCAAGGTCAACTTGAAGGAAGCGGAAACGGCGCGACGTCGACCACCACAATCAATTTCACCGCAGCCGCAGGCGGTGGCGCAGCGGATGAAGTCGTAGACGTTTCATTCCGGTTGAGTGACATTGATGTTGGCGATGAATCCTTTCGCGACGTAGTCACGATCAATGCCTATGATGCCTCTGGAAACCCTGTTGTGGTTACGATTACGCCGGACGGAACCGACACTGTCGCGGGCAATACCATCACGGCTGCGGGTGGATCCGAGAACCCTGACGATGCCTCTGGCGGGGCCCTGATTGAAATCGCAGGACCGGTTGCCTGGATTGAAGTGATTTATGCCAATGCCGGAACCAACTCTCAAACTGTGTTCGTCAGCGATGTGCATTTTGATCCTGTAATGCTTGCTAGCGACGCAGACGACAACCTATTTGGCGGGGCGGGCGACGACCTGATTTACGGCGAAGAAGGTGCCGATACGATTGATGGCGGCAGCGGCGCGGACAGCATCGAAGGCGGCACAGGCGCGGATTCGATCACCGGTGGGTTGGATGCGGACACGATCGCTGGTGGCGCGGGCAATGACATCGTCGACGGCGGCAGCGGCGATGACGTCTTGTATGGCGACAGCAATGGGCCAAACACCGGCACCTCGGAATTTCTGGATTGGAGCGCGCAAGGCAGTGACGGCTCCGATCTGGAGGCGGGGTTCACCCAAAACACGGGTGAAATGGACATTTCCGTCAGCTTTGCCAGCGACGGCACCAATCTGCCCACCTATTTGGTCGAAACCACCGATACAACCTATGTTGATCCAGCCGACCCCTTTGACCCCAATTCGAGCCTGCTTCTGAGTGGCGACGGAACCGGAACCACTTCGATTACCACTATCGATTTCGCAGCGGCCGCAGGGGGCAATTCTCAGGATGAAGTAGAGAATATCTCGTTTCGGATCAATGACATCGATTGGGAGGCGGGCAATCACACTGACGTCCTGACGATCAACGCCTTTGACGCAGATGGAAATCCGGTCACTGTCGTGATCACGCCAGAGGCAGGTGACGCGGTCGCTGGCAATACGATCACCGCAGAAATGGTTGGTGAGAATTTCGATTCCCTTGGCGGCTCGGCCTTGATTGAAATTGCAGGCCCCGTGCATTCTATCGAGATCGTCTACGGCAACCAGCAAGACGGCACACAGGCGGTCTGGGTTTCCGATGTGCATTTTGACACGATTCCGGTCGAGGACATCGGCGACGACACGCTGACAGGTGGCTCTGGGAACGATGTTATGACAGGCGGTGATGGCGATGATGTCTTTGCCCTTGCGGATGGTTCAGGCCATGACACAATCACTGATTTTGACACCGGCGACACCGATGCCGACGGGTTCTATAACGATCAGTTGGACGTCACCAACCTGACGGATGCGGATGGCAATCCCGTCAACGTCGGCGATGTGGTCGTGACGGACGACGGGTCGGGAAATGCCCTGCTTACCTTCCCCAACGGCGAAAGCGTTGTGCTTCAGGGGGTCACGCCTGAGGATATGTCCACAAATTCTGCGCTGTTCGCCGCCGGTATCCCCTGTTTCACCAAAGGCACGTTGATCCAGACACCTCAGGGTGAACGCCCCATTGAATCCCTGCAACCGAACGATCTTGTCACCACAATGGACAATGGGGACCAGCCGGTGCTCTGGATCGGTGAGCGCCACCTTGGACCGGATGAATTGACCCGCTGTCCCCGTCTCAAACCGGTTTATTTCGCCGAAGGTGCGCTTGGAAATCATACCCCACTGCTGGTCTCGCCCCTTCATGGAATGTTTGTTCGTGGAATGGGCGGTCGGGATCAGGCGCTCGCTCGGGCCAAACATCTGGCGGAAACCCAATCAAGGGTCAGAATTGCGCAGGGAAAGCGGAATGTTCACTATTATCATCTGCTATTTGAAACCCACCAGATCATTCAGGCGAACGGCACATGGTGCGAAAGCCTCTATCCCGGCCCCTATTCCCTAGCGGTTTTCGAACCCGCCCAGAGGGCCGAAGTCTATCGTCAGATCCCGAAGCTTGGGACTTGCACGACAGCGCAGGCCTACGGCGAAACAGCCCGACCATTTCTGAAACGCCGCGAGGTGATCCAGGCACAAACCAGACTATCAGGATAGCATTCAATCAAGCCAAGGGCCCGCGACTATAAGTTCACGAGCGCCCTTATCTTGCTTGTGCGGCGGAAGCGGCCCTCACAACACCCAATAAGAAGTCGCACACTCGTAGCAAGCAGCTTCCAGCGGCGGAACACTCCTAGGTATTAAACAAAAAGTGCATCACATCGCCGTCTTTGACGATGTAGCCTTTGCCTTCTGCGCGCATTTTGCCCGCTTCTTTGGACGGTTGTTCGCCGCCTAGATCGACAAAATCCTGATAGGCGATGGTTTCGGCACGGATAAAGCCGCGTTCAAAATCGCCATGGATCACGCCCGCGGCTTTGGGGGCGGAGGTGCCTTCTTTGATCGTCCAAGCGCGGGCTTCTTTTGGACCTACGGTAAAGTAGGTTTGAAGGTGCAGCAGCTCGTAACCTGCGCGGATCAGACGGTCGAGGCCTGCTTCCTCGAGGCCCATTTCGCCTAGGAACATTTCGGCCTCGTCGGCGTCTAGCTGGCTGATTTCTTCTTCAATTCGGGCCGAAATGACAACGTGGCTATTGCCTTGAGCTGCGGCCATTTCACCAACGCGAGCGGATTGGGAATTACCCGACCCTGCGCTGTCTTCTTCGACATTGCAGACATATAGGACCGGTTTCGTGGTCAACAGTTGCAGCAGTTTCCACGCCTTGGCGTCGTCTTCGTCAATCGCAACGGTGCGGGCTGGTTTACCGTCTTCCAGCGCGGCCTTGGCCAGTTCCAGCAGGCGCACTTGATCGACGGCTTCTTTGTCGCCGCCACGCACCTTGCGCACGAGGTTCTGCATCCGCTTTTCGATAGATTCCAGATCGGCCAGCATCAGCTCGGTCTCGATAACCTCGGCGTCCTCGACGGGATCGACGCGGCCCTCGACGTGGGTGATGTCGTCATCCTCAAAGCAACGCAGAACGTGGGCAATCGCGTCACATTCGCGGATGTTGGCGAGGAACTGGTTGCCGAGGCCTTCGCCCTTGGATGCGCCTTTTACAAGACCCGCGATGTCGACAAATGTCATGCGCGTCGGGATGATCTGTTTCGATCCCGCGATGCCCGCCAACGTATCCAGCCGCGCATCCGGCACGGCCACGTCGCCGACGTTTGGTTCAATCGTGCAGAACGGAAAATTCGCCGCCTGAGCCGCTGCCGTTTTGGTCAGCGCATTGAACAGGGTCGACTTGCCGACGTTCGGCAGACCCACGATACCCATTTTGAAACCCATTTCGCCGCTCCTTACTGCGTTCGACTGGCTAATAGTGACCAAATGCAGGGGTCGCAAGCCCCAAGGATTATTGCCAGATCGCCTTGGCCAATGCGGGATTGGGGATCAATTGCCTGTCTAGCGCCTCTCTTCCCAATTCCTCTACCAAAGTTGGCGCCTCAGCCAAAACTGAAACCCCGAGCCCCGCGCGGACGTCCGGCTCCGCCAACCCCAGCCACGCCAAGAGCGTCGGATAGACATCAAGCATGCTCGAGGGTCTATCGACGCGGACAGCACGCGGGAACGGCGCAGGGTCAAAGCCCAACCCGTGCAGGATCACGAGGTTACTCCGCTCTTCGTCCCGTAGGCTTTGGCGCATCATCGGGTGGTGATTAAGATGGTCTGACAATAGCACCACAGCGGTAGGCCGCCCGTCGCGGTTTTGACCCAGAAAGTCAATGAACCGCTCGACGGCCAGCGCCGTGCAGTCTACGGCCGCCAGAACATCCGACGTCAGCTCAGCCTTGTCGCCCGCCACGCATTCGCGCGACAGCACGCTTGTTATTCCGTGTGGCCCATAGGTTTCGACGAACATAGCGACTGGTCCGCCGTCTTTACGTTGGCGCAGATACTCTGACTGTGCGGTTTTCATCAACATCTGATCGTCGATGACGCCCGCGACTGTTGCCTGACCTAGATCCGCTTTTGAATGCATGTTTTGCAGGGCCCGCTTGCCAATGATGGTGTCAAACGAATGGGACTCCAAAAAGTTCTTTTGCCCGCCAAAACTCTCGTCAGCCCCCACAAGGAAGCTCGGCTTATATCCTTGCTGTGCCAAAACATCCGACAGACATAACCGGTCCGAGAAAAAGTCGGTCTGCGCCGAAAAATTGTTGCGATACCGCAGGCCGTTGGGCACCAGCGGAAGGCCGCAAAGAGTGGCGGAAACACCTGCGATGCTCCATCCGGTGCCCGCGATCTGTTTCACGTTAGTCATCGAAATGCTGTCAGCTTCGAGCCGCGATATTCGTTCGAAGACGTCGCCGAACACATCTGTGCGGGCAAAGCTGCGCTCGGTGCCTTCAAGGTAGATGACCACAATATCAGGCACGATCGCGGGCTGGATTATTTGCGGCTGCGCAAGGCGTTGGGTCACGATGTCTGGCGACACCGAGGCGGTCAGATAGCTGAAAGCAAACCGTGACAGTGGGCTGACCACGAGGAGGATCGCAAGCATGGCCACCATAAACCCGCGCTGCGGCTGAACCAGCGCCTGAAACCACAAGACCGTGAGGGCAAAGAAGCCACAGCTGAGCACAGCAACAGCAATCGAGTCGCCCAAACCCGCAAGTGACGCCCCTTCGGTCCCGAATTCCACATGGAACAGAAGTGAAAATAAATCGAATTGCCCAAACGCATGTGCAAACAACACAAACGGAAGCGTCAGCGCCGCCGCCCCGACGATCACCCAGTAAAAAGCAGGCGGCTTGCGCCAGATCAACCGACCACCCAACACAAGACACAATATAGCCCCGATGCGAAACGCCACGAGGACTGGTTCTCGATACCAGGTTGTCGGCATAAACGGCTGGTATATTACAAACGTTGCGATCACGCCGACAACGCCCAAGCTGGCCAGTAGGCCAAAATACCGAATTCTATTCAATGACCACTCCGTACCGCATGTTGGCACCCCTTTCGGGCGTTTAGCCGCAATTTTTCGGCCTAAAACACCGCCTTTCGCGGAGTTGTTGCGCGCTGTATAGACCAAATCCTTATTGCAAAACACCCTGACTTCTATCACACCGCGTTTCATACCAGACGAGGAATTCGCCATGAGCCGCATCGACGCCAAAATCGCAGAATTGAACGCCGCCGGCAAAAAGGCGTTCGTAACCTATGTAATGGCGGGCGATCCGGATTATGAAACTGGGCTGGAAATCGTCAAAGGCCTGCCTGCCGCAGGTGTCGATATCATCGAACTTGGCTTGCCGTTCACCGACCCGATGGCCGATGGCCCTACGATCCAACTGGCCGGACAGCGCGCGCTCGAGGCGGGACAGGATCTGGAAAAAACCCTGCAATATGCCCGCGAACTGCGCAAAACCGATGACACAACGCCGATTGTGCTAATGGGCTATTACAACCCGATCTATTCGCGCGGCGTTGACCGGTTTCTTGTTGATGCAGTCGAGGCCGGGATCGACGGGCTGATCATCGTGGACCTACCGCCAGAAGAAGACAGCGAACTGTGCATTCCTGCGCAAAAGGCAGGCATCAACTTTATCCGCCTTGCGACCCCAACCACAGACGACAAACGCCTACCCAAGGTCCTGCAAAACACATCCGGTTTTGTCTATTACGTCTCGGTGACAGGGATCACGGGCGCCGCCGCAGCCCAAGCGGACGACGTCGCCCCCGAGGTCGCGCGGATCAAATCGCACACCGACTTGCCGGTGATTGTAGGCTTTGGGATCAAAACACCCGACGCCGCCCGCGAAATCGCTGCCGTTGCAGATGGCGCCGTTGTCGGGTCCGCTATTGTGGACCGCGTGGCCAAGGGCGACAGCGTCGCGGAAATTCTTGCCTTTGTTAAATCGCTGGCAGACGGCACCCACAGCGCATAGCGGCCATTCCTTGCCAGTGGCGGATCGCTGCGATACCAAACCTGTCAACGACACGTGGGGGAGCAGAGCTATGCGAGTTATCACAGAGATTGCGGACCTAAAGCGGCTGCACAAGCGGCGCACCCCAAAGATGTTCTACGACTATGCCGAAAGCGGCAGTTGGACCGAACAGACATTCCGTGAAAACACGTCCGACTTTGACCAGATCCGCCTGCGGCAACGTGTGGCTGTGGATATGACAGGCCGCAGCACCGCATCACAGATGATCGGTCAGGACGTGGCTATGCCCGTCGCCCTTGCCCCTGTCGGGTTGACCGGAATGCAATGTGCCGACGGAGAGATCAAGGCCGCTCTGGCTGCCGAAAACTTCGGTGTGCCCTTCACCTTGTCGACAATGTCAATCTGTTCGATCGAAGATGTGGCCGAACACACCACCAAACCGTTCTGGTTTCAGGTCTATACCCTCAAAGACGACGATTTTATGCGCCGCCTGTTTGATCGCGCCCGTGCGGCCAACTGTTCGGCAATCGTGATCACCTTGGATTTGCAGGTCATGGGCCAGCGCCACAAGGATTTGAAAAACGGTCTGTCCGCCCCGCCCAAATTCACCCCGTCGAGCATTGCCAATCTGGCGACAAAATGGGCGTGGGGTCTTGAGATGCTTCAAACCAAACGCCGGTTCTTTGGCAATATCGTCGGTCATGCGGCAGGGGTTCAGGACCCCAGTTCGCTTGCGTCGTGGACGGCACAGGCGTTTGATGCCGCGCTCGATTGGGACCGCGTGGCACAGTTGATGAAAATGTGGGACGGGCCGGTGATCCTCAAGGGGATATTGGACGCCCAAGACGCCAAACGCGCCGCCGATTTGGGCGCGGACGCG
Source organism: uncultured Roseobacteraceae bacterium (assembly GCA_964022195.1). Taxonomy (GTDB): domain Bacteria; phylum Pseudomonadota; class Alphaproteobacteria; order Rhodobacterales; family Rhodobacteraceae; genus Yoonia. The sequence goes on along the minus strand of CAXIAS010000057.1, from coordinate 10,150 downwards.
ATCATTGTATCAAACCACGGTGGCCGCCAACTGGACGGGGCGCTGTCATCCATTCGCGCCCTGCCTGCCATTATGGACGCCGTTGGCGACAGGGTGGAAGTGCATTTGGACAGCGGCATCAGATCAGGTCAAGACGTGCTAAAGGCCTTGGCTATGGGTGCAAAAGGCACCTATATCGGCCGCGCATTTGTGAACGGGTTGGGTGCCATGGGCGAGGCTGGCGTCACCCGCGCGCTAGAGGTGATCCACAAGGAACTGGACACAACGATGGCGCTGTGCGGGCGCACAGATGTGCAAAAACTGGACCGCGACATTCTGTTGGTGCCCCGCAATTTCGAGGGCGACTGGGTCTAGCCTAACGCCCGTCACTGCGCGGCAATCGGCGGGCTGAAATGGTCAGCGGCACGGCACTAAGTATCAGCACGGCAACGCAGACAAATGCCACCCGAAGCCCGAACGCTTGGCTCACCAGTCCCATCAACATGGGTGCAAAGAAAAAGCCCGAGAACCCGACAACCGCGACACGGCTGATCGCCTCGGTGCGCATATGGGGGGCCACCAGCCGCCCCACCAGCGCCAGTCCCAATGGCCCGATCACCGACACGCCCAACCCAAGGATGCCAAAGCCCACATAGGCCAGCACCGGCGTCGCTGCCATTGCGGCGATCAACGCCCCCGCTGCTGTCAGGGCCGACGCTACGATAATGACGCTGCTATCGCGAAAACGTTCGGACACAGCCTGTCCGCAAATCCGCCCCAAAGCCATCGTTAGCCCCAACATTGCTGGGCCAAACGCCCCTTCCGCGGCACCGCCACCTAGGGTGCGTTCGATATGCAGGGCCGACCACGCCTCGACCGTGGCTTCGGTCATAAACGCCGCCAGAACGATGCCGCCCGTCAATAGGATCGGCCAGATCGGATAGCCGCCAGCATAGCCGTCGTCGGCATCAACCTGTGCCACCGACATCTGCATGAATGGCACTGCACACCCCGCAATAACCGCAAATCCCGCAAAGACCATAACCGGCGCAATCCCCGCCTCTCGGGTAACGCCGACCAATAGCGCGGCACAGGCGTAGGCCACGGAAAACATCGCATGATTTGCATTCATCAACGGGCGGTTGTGCTTTGTCTCTAGTTCCGACACCCGCGCATTCATCACCACATCCAACAAACCTGATGCCACCCCGACTAGGGCCATGGACGCCGCGAAAACCCATGGTGAGGTGATCTGGGACGGCAACAACCACGCCAGCGCTAGCGCCAAGATTCCGACCTGCATCGACCGCGCGCCCAGCAACCTGTCGGCCAATGGCGCGATCCACATCGACGACACCAGCCCCGTTGCAGACCCCAGCAACAAGACCCCCATCAATGCGTCGTCCGCCCCAAGCTGCGCCTTGATCACCGGCATGTGGGCAGCAAAACAGCCCCAAAACATGCCTACAATGACAAATGCTGTAGCGGGGCGGCGGGACGTGGAAAGCGCGGATAAAACGGACATGCCCCCTCAGTGGCGCCACTATGGCCGCCTCGCAAGCCCAAAAACCACCAGAAACCCGTGGTTTCCCTGTCAAAAAGGGGTTCCCCTGCCCCCGATTCCCCCCTATAGCACCGCTTACGAAACGGGCCGCTCACCCTTGGAGGACGGCCCATTATTTATTGGAGAAATAAAATGGCTGGTAAGATTCCAGATCTAAACGCCACACTGCGTACGGGGACAGGCAAGGGGGCCGCCCGTCAATCACGTCGTGATGGTATGGTTCCAGGCGTTGTTTATGGCGGTGGCGCAGAGCCACAGGCGATCAACATCGACTTTAACTACCTTCTGACCCGTCTGCGCAAAGGTGGCTTTATGTCCACACTGCAGAACCTGAAAATCGAAGGCGAAGAAGACGTTCGTGTCATCTGCCGCGGTGTTCAGCGTCACGTGGTCAAGGACCTGCCCGTGCACATCGACCTGATGCGCCTCAAGCGGACATCGCGCGTCAAGCTGATGATCCCTGTCGAGTTCCAGAACGAAGAAACATCCCTTGGCATGAAAGCCGGCGGTGTTCTGTCTGTTGTTCGCAACGATGTCGAGCTGGAAGTTCTGGCAGGCGACATCCCTGACAGCATCGTTGTTGATCTGGCAGAAGTCGAAATCGGCGACACCATTTCCATCAGCAACGTGACGCTTCCTGAGGGTGCGACACCGACGATCGACCGTGACTTTGTCATCTGTTCAATCGCGGCACCGCGCACAATGTCCGACGCGGACGAAGATGAGGGCGAAGTCGCCGCGGATGACGTTCCGACTGCTGGTGACGAAAACGCCGCCGAAGAGTAATCTTTGGGCACTATAATCTGAAAAGGGCGTCCGGTATCGGGCGCCCTTTTTCGTTGTGCCTATGGTATCGGCTCGCAGGTCCGATTAGAATGGCGTCATGAAATTACTTGTAGGTCTCGGCAATCCGGGCGCAAAATATGCGCGCAACCGTCACAACATCGGTTTTATGGCGATGGATGAAATCGCGAACGCCCACGGGTTTGGCCCCTGGCGGGCCAAATTTCAGGGTCAAGTGTCCGAGGGACGTATTGGCAGCACCAAGGTGATATTGCTCAAGCCAGAGACGTTCATGAACCTGTCGGGCCAATCGGTGAGCGAGGCGGCGCGGTTCCACAAAATCGATGCCGCAGATATCATCGTATTCCATGACGAACTAGACCTTGCCCCTGCCAAAATCCGCACCAAGACCGGTGGCGGCCACGCGGGGCACAACGGGCTACGTTCCATCCATCAGCATTTGGGCCCCGACTATGACCGCGTGCGCATGGGGATTGGCCACCCAGGCCACAAAGACGCGGTTGCGGGTTATGTCCTGCGCGACTTCCCAAAGGCGGACGCCGATTGGCTGGACGATGAGCTGCGCGGGGTTGCCGACGGGATCGAGCATCTGGTGGCGGGCGAAAGCGGCAAGTTTCTGAACGCTGTGGCCTTGCGCCTGACGCCCGCACGGTCCTCGACGACCAAGCCCAAACCGGCGGCCAAGGCGTCCAAACCTGATGCCCCAGTGCCCGAAGACACGCGCAGCCCGCTCCAGAAGCTGGCAGACCGGTTCAAATGATCCCTGCACACCTAAAAGATGCTTTTGCACATCAGGCCCAAGCCTGTCGCCACCTTGGGTCCCCATTCATGGGTCAGTTGTGCGATCTGCTGGCGACCCGCGGCTGGCCTGATAGCCCGTTGCGCGAAAAATACGCCAAGTGGGAAGGCGACATCGGCCCCAGCGCCCAATCGCTGCCGTTGCGTCTGGCAGGTGGGTTGCATGCATTGGCGTTACAGGGTGACGAATTGGCGGCCTCCTATCCCCCTGTTTCGGTCAGCGACGACGCGCTGTGGGGCGCGGTGTCTACTGCGATGACCCGACAATCTGCGTTTCTATGCGACTGGGTCGACAGCCCGCCGCAAACAAATGAGGTCCGCCGGTCCGCCGCATTGATCGCGGTCGGGCAGCTGCTGGCGCATCGGTTCGATCTACCGATGCGATTAAGTGAATTGGGCGCCAGCGGCGGGCTAAACCTGATGTGGGACCGGTTTGAGTTGGACATAGCTGGCGCGCGCTTCGGGCGCGCCAACTCGGCTGTGCGCCTAACACCGGTTTGGGAAGGCCCGATGCCGCCTGTCGCCGTGCCGCAAGTCACCGAGCGCCGGGGAGTTGATTTAAACCCGCTCGACCCGCGCCTAGACGCAGATCAGTTGCGATTACAGGCGTATTTGTGGCCTGATCAGCATGACAGGTTGCAGCGCACACGCGCCGCAATCGCCTTGAGCGAGGCATCTGTCGACCGCGCAGATGCCATCGATTGGCTCGAAGGCAGGCTTGACCATACACGCGGCCACCTGCACCTGATCTATAGCACTATCGCATGGCAATATTTCCCAAAGGACACCCAAGCCCGCGGGACCGCGAAAATCGAGGCCGCGGGGGCCGCGGCCACCGCCGATAGCCCGCTCGCGTGGTTTGCGATGGAACCTGACGGTGCGTCACCAGGGGCGGCTATGACCTTGCGCATTTGGCCGCAGAACCGCACCATCCGCCTCGGCCGTATCGATTTCCACGGCCGCTGGGTAAACTGGAAAGGCTGGTTATGAAAAGAACCTTACGCATTGCTATGCGCCTGTTGGTCGTCGTTGCCATTGTGTTGGCTGGTCTGGCCATATGGAAACGTGACGAGATCAAACGCCTTTTGGCAGTCAACAGCTTGTTCGCCGAGGATCGGATCGTCGCGAATTTCTCGGGCATGGACGCGGCGTTTCTAACGGTCCCTGTTTTGGCAGGCACGGATACTAGCGCCCTACCACAGGGCCCTGCTACCACGCTGCCAGACACCGCCACAAATTGGATCAAGGACCGGCACATCACAGGGTTGGTTGTTCTAAAGGACGGTCAAATCGCCGCGGAACAATACCACCACAGCACCGCGCCCGACGATTTGCGGATTAACTGGTCCGTGTCGAAATCATATCTATCGGCCCTCTTGGGCGTATTAATCGCGCGCGGCGAAATCAGCACCATCGACGAGCGTGTGACACACTACGTTCCCGCCCTCAAGGGATCAGCCTATAACAAGGCGACGATCAAGGACGTGCTACAAATGTCTTCGGGTGTGCGATTCAATGAGGATTATCTAGACCAGTCGTCCGATATCAACCGCATGGGCCGCGTGCTCGCGCTGGGTCGGTCGATGGACGGGTTTACCCAAGGTTTGATCGAGCAAGACGCAGAACCGGGCGCGCGTTGGCAGTATGTTTCTATCGACACCCATGTGATCGGGATGGTCATTCGGGGGGCGACCGGACGGTCCATTCCCGACCTTTTGTCCGAACACATCATCGGCCCCATGGGGGTGGAACGCGCACCCTATTTTCTGACAGACGGCTACGGTGTGTCATTTGTGCTGGGTGGATTGAACACGACAACCCGCGACAATGCCCGATTTGGTCAGATGATCGCGCAAGGCGGCCAGTGGAACGGTCAACAGATAGTCCCCGCCGATTGGATCAGCGAGAGCACCGGCGCCTCGGCCAAAACGGCCCAAGGCGCGATTGGATATGGTTATCAATGGTGGGTGCCTGAAGGCAGCGACGAAGGTCAATTCATGGCACGCGGCATTTACGGGCAATACATTTTCATCGACCGCACCCGTAACGTCGTTATCGCGGTCCATGCCGCAGATCGCGGGTTTCGGCAGCCGGGCGTTGCGGACCAGAACATCGCCATGTTCCGCGCCATCGCGCAAGGGTTTGACTAGAATGCAAATGGACCCATCATTCAACGTGTTGGGCAGCACCCTCGAAACATGCTCGACCGATCCAGTCACAGGCTATTTCCGCAATGGCTCTTGCGATACCTGCGCCCAAGACGCGGGCAGCCACACGGTCTGTGCTGTGATGACAGATGAATTTCTGGCGTTTTCCAAATATCTGGGCAATGATCTAAGCACGCCGCGCCGTGAACTCGGGTTTTCTGGCCTCAAAGCAGGGGATCACTGGTGCCTGTGTGCCGCCCGTTTTCTACAAGCGCACGAAGAAGGCTGCGCCCCTGAGGTGAATTTGCACGCCACGCATGTGCGCGCCCTCGAGATCGTCTCGATCGAGGTGCTACGCGAACACGCCGTTTCATTTTAGCTGCACGGCATTCGGTCCGGGTCCAAGAGGTCATCGATGAACAAGCTAAGCAGCTGCGGACGACCGGTGACTTGCGCCTTACGGTAGATCGCATTTGTCTGAGCTTTGATCGTGCCTTCGCTTACCCCGCGCAGCTCGGCGATTTCGGCGGTGCTCAGACCTTTGATCGCGAACAGGGCGACATCACGTTCTGCCTGGGTTAACCCCCAGTCGTCCAACCGATCGTCGAGCACATCCATGAATGCGCCAGATGCCAGTCGTAACTGGTCGGTGATCTGTTCGTTTTCCTTGATCGTGTGCCGCAAGAAACTAGCGCCAAAGCCTAGACCAACGATCAAGCCGGCAGCAGCCCCCAATTCGATCATCTCACTGATCATCCAACTTAGCGGGGCCAGGCCGGTCACAGCGGACAGGAGGTTGACGATATAAACGACGGCACAGATGGCCTAAATCATCAGGGCAATGCGAAAGAAAGTCACCTTCATTGTGTGGTTCCGACTATGGGCATTGATCGGTCACCGGCCCGCACTCAATCGTCGTCATCACCGTCATTTTTGTCATCACCGTCGTCGTTCTCTTCGTTGTCGGCATCCATTTTGTCGGTGTCGTCATTGTCATCCGATTGTTCGCCTTGATCGTGGTCTTCTTGATCGCCGTCTTCTTGAACGCCGTCCTCATCAACGCTTTGCTCGATGATCGTGCCCGTAGACGCATCATAGACAACTGTCAGGTCCTGACCGTTCATTCCTTCTGCTTCTACAATCAGGGTCCCGTCAGCCTCGCGGATTTCGATGTCCGAATACCCGTTTTCCGTCAGATATTTGTAGATCTGATCCGACAACGTGTCCGCATATACGGGCTGCGCTGTTGCCAAAATCGTAAGTGTTGCGGTCAAAGCAAGAGTTTTCATGGCGTTTCCTTTCGGCCAATGAGAGGTTTCAATCGGCCCCTCGTTAGCCGGCGAAAATCACTCAGCCAATTGAACCCAAGTTTATGCCCAGCGCAATCCACCAAAAGATTAGGCGCCTAAACCAAAGGTTTAGACGCCCAATTTCTAGATCAGCACAGTTCCAATGACCTATGCAAATTCACCCATCTCGAACCCCAGATGTTTGGCGACGGTAAAAATGTCTTTGTCGCCGCGACCACACATATTCATGATCAAAAGGTGGTCTTTCGGCAAACCCGGCGCGATCTTCATGACATGTGCCAACGCGTGAGACGGCTCCAACGCGGGGATGATACCCTCTTTTTCGCAACATAGCTGAAACGCTTCTAACGCCTCTTTGTCGGTAATGCTGACGTATTGGGCGCGACCGATTTCATGCAACCACGCATGTTCCGGCCCAATACCAGGGTAATCCAGCCCCGCCGAAATCGAGAACCCTTCTAGGATTTGACCGTCGTCATCCTGCAACAGATAGGTCCGGTTTCCGTGCAGCACACCCGGACGACCACCGGTCAGGGACGCGCAGTGTTCCATCTTCATGTCGACGCCTTTGCCACCGGCCTCGACCCCGATAATGTTTACGGATTTGTCGTCGAGAAAGGGAAAGAACAGCCCCATGGCATTCGATCCGCCGCCAATCGCCGCAATAATAGTATCAGGCAAACGGCCCTCGGCGGCCTGCATCTGTTCCTTGGCTTCTTTGCCAATAATCGCCTGAAAGTCCCGCACCATTGCGGGATAAGGATGCGGTCCTGCCACGGTCCCAATGCAATAGAACGTATCGCGCACATTGGTAACCCAATCGCGTAACGCGTCGTTCATCGCGTCCTTGAGCGTCCCGCGACCAGAGGTCACAGGCACCACTTCGGCCCCCAACAGGCGCATACGGAACACGTTGGGCGCTTGGCGTTCAACGTCGTGAGCGCCCATATAAACAACGCATTTCAAACCAAATTTCGCGCAAACCGTGGCAGTTGCAACGCCGTGTTGCCCCGCGCCCGTTTCAGCGATAATCCGCGTCTTACCCATCCGTCGCGCCAGAATGATCTGGCCCAGAACGTTGTTAATCTTGTGTGCGCCTGTGTGGTTCAACTCGTCGCGCTTAAGGTAGATCTTGGCACCGCCCAAATGCTCGGTCAAACGCTCGGCGTGATACAGCGGCGACGGGCGGCCCACGTAATGGGTCCAAAGATCATGCATCTCGGCCCAGAATTTGTCATCGGTCTTGGCGAACTCATACTGTTCTTCCAGCTCTAGGATCAGCGGCATCAGGGTTTCGGACACAAACCGCCCCCCAAAATCGCCAAAGCGGCCATTCTCATCGGGGCCGGTCATGAAAGAATTGAACAGTTCGTTTGCCATGTTAGGGGATCCTTGTAGCTACCGCATTTGACCTAGCCCGTTACACCCCAGTCGTAAAGTGTCCAAAGCGCCGCTACCAAGCACGTATGGCTAGGCAGCAAAGGCCGCCGCACAAAACGCCGCCATCATTCCGGTGTCTTTGACCCCTGCCGCGGATTCGACGCCAGACGCGACATCCACTTGGCTCGCGCCTGTCTTGCCGATGGCCTCGGCCACATTGTCAGGCGTCAAACCACCCGCGAGCATCCACGGTTTGGTCCAGTATTTGCGATCCGCCAGCAAGCGCCAGTCAAAGCTGATCCCGTTGCCCCCCGGAAGGATCGCGCCCTTGGGAGGTTTTGCATCCAACAACAATTGATCTGCAACAGCGCTGAAATCATCAATTGCAGCCAGATCATCTGCCCCCGAAATGCCCAAGACCTTCATCACAGGCAAGCCGTAGCGCGACCGCACTTGTGCCACGCGTTCCGGCGTCTCTTGACCGTGCAGCTGGATCATGTCCAACGGGACCTCGGCCAGAACAGCGTCCAACGTTGCATCATCCGCGTTCACCACCAACCCGACCTTGGCAATGCCGACAGGCGACAACACAGCCAGATCACGCGCCTGACTGTTGGTCACAAAACGTGGAGATTTTGGAAAGAAATTGAACCCGATATAGGTCGCCCCTGCCGCGGCAGCGCCGTCAATATCCGTCGGTTTGTTAAGTCCGCAGATTTTGACCCGAATGTCGCCAGCCATCAGCCGTCGATTAGCGCCAATACGTCGTCGCCACCTTTGGTCTCTTTAGTCTTAAGCGAGGCAACTTCGCGTTTTAGCGCATCGACTTCTCGGGCTTTGACCCGTGCGTCGGCGCGGATGCGATATTCACGAACCCATTCCCACAGGAAACCAATCAATAGGCCCGCACCAACACCCGCAAAAATGACCATAAACAACGGCAGGTCGATTGTTGGTGAAATCCCTAGCAGGTCACTAAATGCCGTCGGCATCGCCTTGACCGTGACTATGCCCCGATTGGCAAGCCCAACAAGGATAAGGCAAACAGCGACAATAGCCCAAAAGGCGTAGCGGATCGTTTTCATAGGTAGGTCCTTTAGTTACCGTTCAGGCGGTCACGCAATAGCTTGCCTGTCTTAAAGAACGGAACGTGCTTTTCTTCAACTGCGACGCTTTCGCCTGTGCGCGGGTTCCGGCCCACACGTGCGTCGCGCTTTTTGACAGAAAACGCGCCAAAGCCGCGCAGCTCGACACGGTCGCCGCCGGCCATCGCGCCGATGATCTCTTCAAAAATCGTATTCACGATATTTTCGACATCCCGCTGATAGAGGTGCGGGTTTTCATCGGCAATCTTTTGGATCAGTTCAGAGCGGATCATGGCAGTGGTCCCTATGGCGTCAAATACTTAGCGATAATCAAGTTAGCTTAACGAACTATAAGGAAGATTTCTCGAGCACGAAACCATTTGCTGCGGCCGATTACGCTAAAAACCGTGCGAAAGGGAAGGAATTAGTGCCAATTGCGACCATAGATGCGTTTCGGGGCCGCCCTGCATCGCTGCCACGGCCGACCGATTCTTGATTCGGAACCTGCCCGACCCGCAACAAAAAGGCCCCGCTGCGGATGCAGCGGGGCCTATTGTCAGCAAGCGTGAGGGGTGACTTATTCGTCGCCCTTCAGAGCTGCGCCAAGGATATCACCCAAGGACGCGCCGGAGTCAGAAGACCCGAACTGCTCAACTGCTTCTTTTTCTTCTGCGATCTCGCGGGCTTTGATCGACAGACCCAGTTTGCGGGTCTTGCTGTCGACATTGGTGACACGAACGTCGACCTTGTCGCCTACGCCGAAACGCTCTGGGCGCTGCTCAGCACGATCACGCGACAGGTCGGAACGACGGATGAAGCTAGTCATACCTTCGTAGGACACTTCGATGCCACCATCTTCGATCTTGGTGACCTCAACAGTAACCACGGAACCACGCTTGATGCCACCGATGGCTTCTGCATATGGGTCGCCGTCCAGTGCTTTGATCGACAGGCTGATGCGCTCTTTCTCGACATCAACTTCTGCAACCTTGGCTTTGACAACATCGCCCTTGCGGAAATCGCCGATGACGTCTTCGCCGCGGCCTTCCCATGTCAGGTCGGACAGGTGAACCATGCCGTCGA
>CAXIAS010000056.1:0-19003 GCA_964022195.1 uncultured Roseobacteraceae bacterium | reverse complement strand
CTTCTTCAGCGGCGGCAGCAGCGGCTTCCTCAGCGGCGGCAGCAGCGGCTTCTTCTGCGGCGGCCTCGGCGGCAGCAGCTTCTTCAGCGGCAGCAGCAGCGGCTTCTTCTGCGGCGGCCTCGGCGGCAGCAGCTTCTTCAGCGGCGGCGGCGGCGGCTTCCTCTGCGGCGGCCTCGGCGGCAGCAGCAGCTTCAGCGGCAGCAGCAGCGGCTTCTTCTGCGGCGGCCTCGGCGGCAGCAGCGGCTTCGTCGGTTGCCTCAGTTACAGCTTCGGTTGCGCCTTCAACAGCGCCTTCAACGGCATCCGCAGCGTCGCTTGCCATTTCAGTTGCGCCTTCAACGGCACCTTCAACTGCTTCAACAGCGTCGCCTGCCATTTCAGCTGCGCCTTCAACGGCACCTTCAACTGCTTCAGCAGCGTCGCCTGCCATCTCAGTTGCGCCTTCAACGGCACCTTCAACGGCTTCAGCAGCGTCGCCTGCCATTTCAGCTGCGCCTTCAACAGCGCCTTCGACGGCACCTGCTGTGTCTGCAACCGCATCCGCAGCAACGTCGGCTACGGAACCCGCGGCCTCAGCGGCGTCGCCAGCCATTTCGGTTGCGCTGGATGTGGCACCACTGAGCGCTTCGACCGGTGTTTTTCCGTTCGCTGCATACTGATACCCAAAAAAGCCTAGCACGGCTGCTATGATAATAATTATTGTCGCTCTCATTGGTCATGTCCCTCCAGATTCGACGCATGACGGCCTCCATTGGCCTTGGGTGTTGATATGTCAGATGCGCCAAAGAAGTAAAAGAAGCCAATTACGGGGAATTCCACCTTATTGAGCGCTTTTTTGCGGGTTGAAGCCCGCGCCCGCCAACACTAGGTTGGCACAGCATACGAAATAGCCCCGAAGAGGACCAAGACCATAGCACGCAGACCACATAACGCGCCTCCGACGCGCGACACCGGCCCCCGCATCAACGAACGCATTCGTGCCACCGAAATTCGCCTGATCGGGGCGGAAGGTGAAAACGTAGGTGTCGTCACGCCGGAACGGGCGATGGACATGGCCGCTGACGCAGGTTTGGATCTGGTTGAGATTTCTCCCAACGCGACCCCGCCCGTCTGTAAGATTATGGATTTCGGTAAATTCAAATACGAAACCCAAAAGAAAGAAGCCGAAGCGCGCAAAAAGCAAAAGATCATCGAGATCAAAGAGGTCAAGTTCCGCCCGAACACGGACAACCACGATTACGATGTGAAAATGCGCAACGTCTTCAAGTTCCTCGAGAACGGCGACAAGGTCAAAATCACCCTGCGCTTTCGCGGTCGTGAAATGGCGCACCAGGAATTGGGTCGCAAGCTGCTTGAACGGGTCGCCGAGGACACCAAAGATACCGGCAAGGTCGAGAACTTTCCAAAGATGGAAGGCCGCCAGATGGTCATGCTGATCGGGCCGCTGCCTAAATAGGCATCCCGCCCCAGACCACCGCCACATGATAAACGAACGCTCTGCCTTTGTGGCAGGGCGTTTTTTATTGCATGGTGATTTGCCCCCTCACGCATTTGGCCAACGAGCCCCGTCAGAGTTTGGCATCACGCCTAGATCCGAAACTGTTGGATCACCTGTGCCAATATGCTGACCGCAATTTCGGACGGGGACGCCGCGCCGATATCCAACCCGACCGGCCCCTTGATACGGTCCAGACCGGACTGGTCCACCCCCGCAAGGCGTAGCCGGTCCAGCCGTTTGGCATGGGTGCGTTTTGATCCCAGACACCCCAAATACATGACATCGGTGCCCAGCGCAGTTAGGATGGCCGGATCATCCAGTTTAGGGTCGTGGGTCAGGGTCACCACTGCGGTCAGTTTATCCAGACCAAGTGCGTTCAGGGCATCATCGGGCCATGCGTCCATTATCCTGCTGCCGTCAAACCGGACATCATGGGCAAAGTCAGGTCTGGGATCGATCACAACGATTTCAAACCCAGACAACTGCGCCATAGGCGCCAGCGATTGTGCGATATGCACAGCACCGACAATCACCAGCCGAAGTGTTGGCTCAAAGGCCACAGTCACTTCGACCTTGTCGTCGGACAGGCCGGTTTGCAAACCCCGAGCGTGTGCCCCCGTGACCACCCTGCTGTCCTGACTGTGTAGCGTCGTGCGGTAAGCTGCATTCTTTCGCGCAGCAACGGCGTCGCGCAATTGTTGCACCTGTGCCTTGGGCATCACCGCCCCAACGGGTTCTACCAGTACCGTTATGTCTCCGCCACAGGCCAACCCCACGGCAAAAGCATCATGGTCACTAACCCCATAGGTCAAAAGCCGCGCACGCCCCTCCGCGATCGCATCTTGCGCGGCAATAATGACCGCGCCTTCGACACACCCGCCCGATACAGATCCCATCATCACGCCATCCGCGTCGACAACCATCTGCGCACCAGACCGTCGCGGCGCCGAGCCCCATGTCTCGACCACTGTGGCCAGCGCAATCCGGCGACCGTGATCGAGCCAGTCGCAAGCGATCCCCAAGATATTTTCAGGCGTTGTAGTTTTCATATTCTCCCCTTTGCACTTTGATGACATTTAGTTGGGGATCGGCCCTCTGGCCAGCCATGGCCACCCGCTTGGCGCCCATGTTCCGCATATTGTCGCAAACTCGGCCGTGATTTATCCTAGTTTTGCCACAAACAACTGGCACCAAGCGACCAAGCCACGCGCAAAGCCGTGTAAGACAGCAGTAGGTAGTGACATGAAATTAGAGTTTGAAACCCAATTGGAGAAACTGTCCGCGCAGGACTGGAGCGCCCGCATAGAAGAACTGGCGGATGAACACGGGAATTTCACACCTCTTGATGACACCCATTACGCTGCCTTTATGGATGCCGGCCCAAAACTGATCGTTACCTTCGAAAACGCCGAAGACATCCGCAAATTCAATCCCGACGCGGCCCCGCGCGGGTTCGAGTTTACACAATCACACGGTTGGTCCCACTTGGCGATCATCAGCGAGACCGAAAGCTGGTTCAGAAGCGATGCAATTTACCGCTATTTTGACCGCCTGACCGACGACGGGTTTTTCGACGACTTTGATCAGGTCCTGTTCTACGGATCGGGTTCATGCGGCTATGCCGCCTCTGCCTATTGTGTTGCGGCCCCGGGGTGCAACGTGTTGGCCTTGCGCCCTCAGGCCACATTGGATCCGCGTATCACCGGCTGGGACACACGCTATATTAAACAGCGCAAATTGAACTTTCGCGACCGCTACGGGTTTGCTGCGGATATGATTGATGCAGCCAATCAGGTCTACGTAGCCTTTGACCCCGTGCAGCGTTGGGATGCATCACATGCGTCTATTTTTGCCAAGCGCAATGTCGACCTATTGCGCCTTACCGGTTTGGGTGGCCGTTTGGACGTTGCTTTGGACGGTATCGGGTATCTGGGCAGGATGATCGAACGAGCGATGGACGGGGACATTGATACTGCGCTCTACACCAAAATATTGCGGGCCCGTCGCGATAGTGTCGGCTACCTACGGTTCCTCTTTACCAACATGTCACGGTCCAACCATCCGGTTCTGGCAGCCAATGTCTGCGCCCATGTTCTAAGGCAGTCCGATGACAATTTCTTTGCCAAACAGATGCACGATCTACGTGAACAAGGGTTTGAACCGTCCCGACCGTTCAAACCCTTCGCAGCCTAACGCAATAACGCCGCCCTATCTAAGGGGCGGCGTTTTCATATCTAACCACCAGTTCACCCGGTAAATGTCGCAAGAGGCACCGCTTTGGGCAGAACCCGATGCCGATCAATCTGCGTTGCGATTGTCCATCGCTGTTTTGGCCGCGGCCACCAACCGCTGTCCAAAATAGCCCAGCGCACCACCCAAGATCATCCAGAACGCGCTTCCGCTATTCAAGAGCGAGGCCACAACCCCTGCCCCCATCATTGCCACTACAAACGAGACCAGCCGCGTTTCGGCGTCTTCTAACGTGATGTGCTTGGCTAGAAATGCCGCAGCCGGACGCCCCAGCGGTCCTTCGATATGAGGCACCAGATAGCCTGCGATGACGCTAACAATAAATCCCAACATGGTTTTCTCCGTTTATGTGTTGTTAACGACAATATCGGGGTGCTGTGTCAAAGTCACAAGGGTGAAGAATCCCCATCTAGTCACCGTCGCTGCAAAAGTGTAATCGGGGGGCATGAATGCAAAGAACATAACGTCCCTGACGATCCGCCGCCCCGATGACTGGCACCTGCACCTGCGTGACGGTGCAATGTTGCAAGCCGTCTTGCCCGAAACCGCCCGCCATTTTGGCCGCGCGATCATCATGCCCAATCTCGTGCCGCCTGTGGTTACTGCCCAACAGGCCGTGGCCTACCGGTCGCGGATTATGGACGCTATGCCGGATGGCGCGAATTTCATACCGCTCATGACGTTGTATCTGACTGAGGAAACCGATCCCGAGGACGTTGCCGCGGCTTATGCGGACGGAATTGCCACTGCGGTCAAACTATACCCTGCTGGGGCCACGACAAATTCTGCCTCCGGTGTGCGTGATTTTGAAAAAGTACGCCCCGTGCTGGAAAAAATGGCCGAAATCGGCATGCCCCTATGCGTGCACGGCGAAGTCACCGACAGTAACATCGACATTTTCGACCGCGAAGCCGCGTTTATCGACACCGTGCTCAAGCCGCTGCGCAAGAAGGTTCCCGAACTCAAGGTCATTATGGAACACGTCACCACACAAGACGCCGTGGATTACGTGCGTGACAACCACAAGAACCTTGCTGCGACAATCACGACCCACCATTTGATTATCAACCGCAACCATATCCTAGCGGGTGGAATCAAACCGCATTTCTATTGCCTTCCGGTGGCAAAGCGCGAGGCGCATCGTGTTGCCTTGGTTCAGGCCGCAGTGTCAGGCGACAAGCGGTTCTTTCTCGGGACTGATAGCGCGCCGCACACTGATCCATTGAAACTACAGGCCTGTGGCTGCGCGGGAATCTTTACCGCGCCCAACACCATGTCATGTCTGGCCGAGGTGTTTGACGCCGCTGACGCCTTACCCAAGCTTGAGGCGTTCAGCTCGCTTAACGGTCCGCGTTTCTATGGGCTAGAGCCGAATGAAGCCACGATTACCCTGACCAAGGGCGACCCTGTTATCTACCCCAAGCACATCGAGACCGGTGACGGCCCTGTCACAGTCTTTGATCCCGGTTTTGACCTACATTGGTCCGTGACGTCCAACTAAGCACAGAAAGCTGCCCGTATGATCCCCACTTCCTTTCCCGCCAAAGAAGAAATCGCCCGCCTGACCGCAGGAATGTTACTGGAAATCGGGGCGATCTCTTTTAATGCGCGCGAGCCGTTCACGCACGCATCTGGAAAAAAGGCCCCGACCTATGTGGATTGCCGCAAGTTGATCTCGTTCCCGCGTATCCGCAGCACATTGATGGACTTTCTGACAGTTACCACAATGCGCGAAGTCGGGTTCGAGGCGTTCGACAATATCGCAGGTGGTGAAACAGCTGGCATCCCCTTTGGCGCGCTTGTGGCCGAGCGTATGGCGCTGCCGATGACCTATGTGCGCAAGAAACCCAAAGGCTATGGCAAAAATGCACGGATCGAGGGTGTCATGACCGAAGGTCAGCGTGTGTTGCTGGTCGAGGACATGACCACGGATGGTGGTTCCAAACTGTCATTCGTCGACGCGATCCGCGATACAGGCGCGACCTGCAACGCCACAGCCGTTATCTTCTTTTATGACATCTTTGACGGGGTGCGCGACACATTGGGCAATCACGGTGTGCAGCTGATCAACCTATGCACTTGGTGGGACGTTCTGGCCGAGGCCAAAGCGCGCCAATCTTACGACGCCGAAACATTGGCCGCAGTCGAGGCCTACCTACGCGATCCCGCCGCTTGGTCTGCTGCACAGGCGCAATAACGGAACCGGTTAACCGAATCACAAGAGAATGCCCCCTGGGAGCCACCAGATATGGTGGCCCTCTCGCAATTTGCGGACATATGTGCTATGAGCGGGTTATCCACAGAAACATACAATTTGCGCCCGTGCGGGTGATTTCGTATGACCCAATCCGTGGGACACAAGTGGCAAGGCGGGTGACAGAATGAACGAGCTGACAGCATTCAATGCGACCGGGATCGAAACAACCGACGCGGATACTATGCCCCATTCGATCGAGGCCGAGCAGCAACTGCTGGGCGCAATCCTGACCAATAACGACATTTTCGACCGTGTAGCATCTATCATCGGGCCAAAACATTTCTATGACCCCGTCCACGCCCGCATTTTCGAAACGGCCGCCTCCCGTATTTCCAAAAACGCGCTGGCAAGCCCTGTGACGCTGAAAACATTCCTAGAGGACGACGAGGGCCTCAAGGAACTGGGCGGTCCCGCCTATCTGGCCCGTTTGGCCGGTGCAGCAATTTCGGCCTTTGCGGCGCGCGACTATGCCCAGATGATCTATGACCTGTCTGTGCGGCGTGAGCTGATCACGGTCGGGCAGAACATCTCTTCCAAGGCGAAAAAGGTCGATGTCGCGTCAGAGCCCAAGGAACAAATCGTTGAGGCCGAGCAGGAGCTTTATAAGCTGGCCGAGCAAGGCAGCACCGAAGGCGGGTTTCAATCCTTCCTTAAGGCGGTGACCGAGGCGGTGAATGTCGCGAACTCCGCATACCACCGCGAAGGCGGTCTGGCTGGCGTTGCCACCGATCTGATCGATTTGGATGAAAAGCTGGGCGGCCTACACAAGTCCGACCTCTTGATCCTGGCGGGTCGCCCGTCGATGGGGAAAACATCCCTTGCGACCAACATCGCCTACAACGTCGCCAAAGCCTATAAGAAGGGCAAACTGACGGATGGAAACGATGGCGCGGTTGATGGTGGCGTTGTCGGGTTCTTTAGCCTCGAGATGTCGGCAGAACAGTTGGCGGGCCGTATTTTGGCCGAAGCGTCGGAAATTTCATCCCACAAAATCCGCCAAGGTGACATGACCGAAGGTGAATTCCGCCGATTTGTCGAAGCCGCCAAAAGCCTTGAGTCCTGCCCCCTGTTCATTGACGACACTGCGGCGATCCCGATCAGCCAGCTGTCTGCGCGTGCGCGACGCCTGAAACGGACGCACGGGTTGGACCTGTTGATTGTTGACTACCTTCAGCTGGTGCGCGGCACCTCGGAAAACCGTGTGCAAGAGATCGGCGAGATTTCGATGGGCCTAAAGGCGATTGCCAAGGAGTTGAATATCCCCGTCATCGCACTGTCCCAGCTGTCCCGTCAGGTCGAAAACCGCGAAGACAAACGCCCGCAGCTGTCGGATTTGCGTGAATCGGGTTCGATCGAGCAAGACGCCGATGTTGTTATGTTTGTCTATCGCGGCGAATATTACACCGAGCGTGAAAAGCCCGATGATAGCAACATGGAAGCCATCGCCGCGTGGCAGGAAAAGATGAGCAGCCTGCATGGCAAGGCCGAAGTCATCATCGGCAAACAACGTCACGGCCCTATCGGCACGGTCGAGCTGTCGTTCACGCCTGAATTCACCCGTTTCGGCAACCTTGCAAAAGCATGGCAAACTGGCGGCGGTGAGGAATTCTAGACCAATGCGGATCAGCCCCCTTGGCCCGTTTCGCTGCCTCGTATCGTCGCACCGCGTCTGATGCCCACGCGCCCTCTTGTCCCAGCGCGACAGGGCTGACAAAAGGGCAGCCATGAGCACAGGACAGCTAACACTTGATTTGGACGCGCTAACCGCAAACTGGCGCGCGTTGGACAAACACACATCCGTCGAAACCGGCGCCGTCGTTAAAGCGGACGGGTATGGTTTGGGTGCGGCCACCGTCGCGCGCGCATTGGCCGGCGTTGGTGCCAGACGGTTCTATGTTGCGGTCGCCGAAGAAGGCGCGGCCGTCAGACAAGCGCTGGGACCGGGTCCGGAAATCAGTGTTTTTGCAGGGCATATGCGTGGCGATACCGACATGATCGGCGATCTGGGGCTGACCCCGATGTTGAATTCTGTGGAACAGATCACCCGCCACTTTCAGGCCCTACCGGGTCATCCGTTTGGCATTCAGTTGGACACTGGAATGAACCGGTTGGGCATCGAATGGGATGAATGGGCCGCGGTTGCGCAAATCGCCCTCGCCCAAAAGCCCGCCGTGGTCATGAGCCACCTTGCCTGCGCCGACGAGCCGGATCATCCGATGAACGCCTACCAGCTGGATCAGTTTCATCAGATGACCGACGGGATCAGCACGCCACGTTCATTAGCTGCAACAGGCGGCATCTTGTTGGGCAAGTCCTATCATTTTGATTTGTGCCGCCCCGGTATCGGGATCTACGGGGGGGCGCCATTTACGAACGCACGTGCTGTCGCCCACCTCGAGGTGCCCGTGATCCAGATCAGGCATCTAAAAAAGGGCGAAGTCGTAGGCTATGGCAACGCATGGCAAGCGCAACGTGACAGCCGGATTGCCACCGTTTGCGGTGGGTATGCAGATGGCCTGTTGCGCGCCATGTCCGACCGGATTGCGTTATATCACGGCGCGATCGCCTGCCCGCTTGTCGGGCGGGTGTCTATGGATCTTCTCACTGTCGATGTCACGGATACACCCGACGACCCTAAAGTTCTGTCGCTGCTGGGTGATAGACAAACCGTTGACGATTTGGCGACAGCTGCGGGGACCATCGGCTACGAAATTCTGACTTCGTTGGGCGCACGCTATGGCCGACGGACACGCGGCGGCGTGTAGTTTCGGGTCATTGGGCCAAGAAACATGGCCAAATCGTTGTACAATCCACGTTTGCGAACCTGATTGGACACGCTTGCCCCCAAAAACAACCTAGGGGGCACTTTTTTCGTGCACTACAATCATTTATTAACTAATTCTAATGGTTCTGGGGAATTTTTTTAACGAGGGCTGTCGTGTCTCTGCTCGCTTTGTTTCGCGTCTTAGGACGTATTGTGCATTTGCTCGCACTATTGATAATCGCAACAACTGCCATTGCTGCAACATTTTATACAGGTCTAACGGCATTTGATTTGGCGCCTTGGCTCCAAACGACCGTGACCTTTGGCGACATTGCCTATCCAAATGCCGGCATATATCTACAAATCTCGATGACAGTGGCGCTCATTGCGTTGGCCTTTGTGATACCTACAAATGCACGGATTGTCGCACTTGAGAGCAAGCACCGCAGTTTTCAGTTAAAAATGGAAGACGTGGCCCGTGCTTACCATATGTGCCACACGGCGGACCGCTCGGGCGTATTCACCATGAGTTCAGAATTCGATGCCGTCCGTGAACGGATGGCGTATTTGCGTGACCATCCCGATCTGGAAAAGATGGAACCACAAGTCTTGGAAGTAGCAGCCCAAATGTCGCAACAGTCGCGCCATTTGGCGGATGTCTATTCCGATGACAAGGTCACCCGCGCCAAGGCCTTCTTGCGCCAAAGACAAGAAGAAGCCGAAAAACAGCAAGATCGCATAGTCGAGGCCCTGCACGTCACCCAAGAGTTGAGCAAATGGGCGCAACAGGTCGAATTGGAAGAAAGCATTGTGGCATCACAGCTTTCCCAGCTTGGTGAACGGCTGGAAACAGCTCTGCCCGCGCTTGGGTATTCGCTGGCGCGCGCCGACAACAATGTGGTTGCCCTTTCGCAAAAGCCCGCGGCTGAATGACTGTAAAATCAACAACGTACATGCGAAACCTGATCCAATACTTGAACCTGTTGCTACTGATCCTGTTTCCGCTGGCGTGGTTTGCCCCCCTGATGCGGGCGGGTCTTTTACCACTGTTCGGCCTATCGGAAATTAGCGTCATCACAGGTCTTCAAAGCCTCTGGGGCAGTGATGTTGCGCTGGCCCTATTGGTCACGGCCTTTGCCCTGTTTGCGCCCTACCTCAAGACGATGGGTCTTGCATTGGTTCATTTCGATCTACTTAGCCACAAGCTGCTGCCAACGTTGGCATGGATGGGTAAACTGGCCATGGCGGATGTGTTCTTGATCGCGCTCTACATTGTCGTGACCAAAGGCGTGGGCATCGGCAAGATCGAGACGGCGTGGGGCCTATACCTGTTTACCGCCTGTATCCTTGCGTCTATCGTGGTTTCGGCGGTCACTCCACGGTATTTCGCCCCCGCCCACTAAGACCATTGCCAGTCGCCGCTGATTGGGGCAAAAGGTGAACATGGCAAAAGCACCCCTCTTTAAATGCAGCGAATGCGGCGCGTCCCACAAAAAATGGGCGGGCCAATGTGATTCCTGTCAGGCATGGAATTCAATCACCGAAGACAAACCACTGGCCTCAGGCCCCGCGAAAAAGACGCTGGGCGGCCTGCGCGGAACACAAATCAAGCTGACCGATTTGGCGACTCAAGAGGCACCTCCCCCACGCACGATGGCAGGTGTGGGCGAATTGGACCGCGTGTTGGGCGGCGGTTTGGTTCAGGGTTCCGCGCTGTTGGTCGGTGGTGATCCGGGTATCGGTAAATCAACACTATTGTTGCAGGCCGCTGCGCGCTTTGCCCGTAATGGGCTAAAGGTCATTTATGTCTCGGGCGAGGAATCGACCGCTCAGGTGCAGATGCGCGCCGACCGCTTGGGCTTGACCGAAAGCCCCGTGCAATTGGCCGCCGAAACGAACCTGCGCGACATTCTGACAACGCTTGATGCGCAACTTCCCGATCTGGTGATTATTGATTCGATCCAAACGATGTGGGCTGATCATGTCGACAGCGCGCCGGGATCGGTCAGCCAGGTTCGATCATGCGCTCATGAGTTGACCAATTTTGCCAAAACCCGTGGCATTTCTACCATCATGGTCGGACACGTCACCAAAGAAGGCGCGATTGCAGGTCCTCGTGTCGTGGAACATATGGTCGACACTGTGTTGTATTTCGAAGGAGAGCGCGGCCACCAATTCCGCATCCTTCGCGCGGTCAAGAACCGCTTTGGCCCTGCCGATGAAATCGGCGTGTTCGAGATGACCGGAAAAGGACTGGCCGAGGTCAAAAACCCTTCAGCGCTGTTTTTGTCCGATCGCGGCGATCCCGCGCCCGGATCGGTGGTTTTCGCCGGCATTGAAGGCACGCGGCCTATGCTATGCGAAATTCAGGCGCTCGTGGCACCGTCGCCCCACTCGAACCCGAAACGGTCGGTTGTTGGGTTGGACAGCGCGCGATTGGGAATGATCCTGGCCGTATTGGAATCGCGCTGCGGCGTCCCGTTCGCCGGACTGGATGTGTATTTGAACGTGGCCGGTGGACTGCGGATTAATGAACCGGGTGCCGATCTTGCCGTCGCCGCCGCCCTTGTCTCTGCGCGAGAAGACGCAGCCTTGCCGCGCGAGGTGGTGATTTTTGGCGAAATTAGCCTATCGGGTGCGCTACGTCCTGTCGTCCAGACGGAAAATAGATTGAAAGAGGCGCAAAAACTTGGTTTTACCTCTGCAATCATTCCGCAACAAGCTAAACAGCTGGTGGTGGATGGGTTGGATCAAAGGTATGCCAAAGATCTGGTCCAGTTTGTGACAGATGTATTCGGGGAGCAGTCCCCACAATAAAGAATAAAGTGAGGAACGCCCGATGGAAGGCTTTACAATTATCGACGGTGTCGTCGCATTGGTTATCGTGGTGTCCGCGCTGCTGGCTTATAGTCGCGGCCTCGTGCGCGAAGCGATGGCCATTGCCGGTTGGATCGGCGCGACAATCCTCGCGTTCCTTTTTGCTGACAAGGTCCAACCGCTGGTCAAGCAATTGCCTGTGATTGGTGGCTTTATCGGCGACAGTTGTGAACTGTCGATCATCGCGGCCTTTGCGGCGGTGTTTGCGGTGGCTCTGGTGGTCGTATCAATCTTTACGCCGCTGTTTTCCAGCATCGTTCAGCGATCCGCCTTGGGCACGCTGGACCAAGGTCTGGGGTTCTTGTTTGGCGTTTTTCGCGGCATCCTGTTGGTTGCAGTCGCCTTCTTTGTCTATCAAACCGTTCTGTCAGCCCAAGACATCGCTATGGTCGAAGACAGCCGCTCGGCCAAAGTGTTCGGTCGCATGACCGGCCAGATCGAGAACCAAGACCCCGAGGCCGCATTGGGTTGGATCACGACCCAATACGAACAACTGGTTGGTGCCTGCGCCGAGCCGCAGTAACACTTCCAACACTTGATGTTTCAACAGATGCCGTGACGCCCCAGTGGTGTCGCGGCATTTTTATTGCCAAATACGGGTTTTCACAGGCTTGATTCACTTCAACACCGCAATCCATGGTGACACCATCCCCCTAGCCGCGTAAGAGAGGGCCAGATGCGAAACCCTCGGATTCGGAGCAGCCCATTGTCCAATCAGATGCCACCCGCCCATCCCTTTGACGACGATAAATTGCGGGAGGAATGCGGCGTCTTTGGCGTGATTGGCGTTGCCGAAGCATCCAACTTTGTGGCCCTAGGCTTGCATGCCTTGCAGCACCGTGGCCAAGAAGCCGGCGGCATCATCACACATGACCCTGTGAACGGCTTTAACCAACAGCGCCGCATGGGTCTGGTTCGCGACAACTTTACGTCGCCCGAAATGATGGCGTCCCTACCAGGTGAAATCGGGATCGGGCACGTGCGCTATTCCACGGCCGGATCCAAAGGCCAGACAGCTATGCGCGATGTGCAGCCCTTCTTTGGTGAATTCTCGATGGGGGGTGCCGCGATTGCCCACAACGGCAACATCACCAACGCCGAGGCACTACGCCGCGAGCTGATCGAGCGCGGCTCGATCTTTCAATCCTCATCGGATAGCGAATGCATCATTCACCTGATGGCCCGATCCATGGGCCGCACCATTCCCGACCGCATGGAAGAAGCCCTGCGCAAGGTCGAAGGCGCGTTTTCCATAGTCGCCATGACTCGGACCAAACTGATCGGTTGCCGCGACCCGTTGGGCGTTCGGCCTTTGGTTTTGGGGAAAATCGGCGAAGGCTGGGCCCTCGCCTCCGAGACATGCGCACTGGACATCATTGGCGCGGAATTCATCCGCGAAATCGAACCCGGCGAGATGGTTGTGATCCACGATGGCAAAATCGCAAGCCATTTCCCGTTCCGCCCTGCAAAATCGCGGTTTTGCATCTTTGAACATGTCTATTTCAGCCGTCCGGATTCGACGCTTGGCGGGCGGTCGGTTTACGAGACCCGCGAAGCGATTGGCCGTGAATTGGCCAAGGAAAACCCGGTGGATGCCGATCTGGTTTGCCCTGTTCCCGACAGCGGCACCCCTGCGGCCATTGGTTATTCGCTAGAATCCGGTATCCCCTATGCGATGGGTATCATTCGCAACCAATATATGGGCCGCACGTTCATTGAACCGACCGAGCAGATCCGAAACATGGGTGTGCGCCTGAAACTGAACGTCAACCGCGCCTTGATCCGTGGCAAACGTGTCATCCTTGTGGATGACAGCGTCGTGCGCGGCACAACCAGCCGTAAGATTAAGGAAATGATCCTTGATGCAGGTGCAGCCGAGGTCCATTTCCGCATCGCCAGCCCACCCACGGCGTGGCCTTGTTTCTATGGCGTCGACACGCCCGAACGCGAGAAACTATTGGCCGCAACTATGACCGAAGAAGAGATGCGCAAGCATCTCGATGTCGACAGTCTCAAGTTCATCTCGCTCGACGGATTGTATCGGGCCGTGGGCCAGCCAGATGGACGGGATGCCAAATCCCCTGCCTATTGCGATGCCTGTTTCTCGGGGGAATATCCTGTTGCCCCTTCAGATATGATTGAAAAAGGGTTTCAACCCAAAGCCGCGGCAAAATAACCCGCGCCCCTTGGGTTGACCTGTGGCTAAGGGCACCGCAAATGGTCGACATGACAAAAACAGCACTAATCACTGGCGCATCGCGCGGGCTAGGCGCGGCCTTGGCCAAGGCCTTGGCACCAACCCACCACATTATTGCAGTCGGGCGCACAACTGGCGCGCTTGAAGAACTGGATGACGCCATCCAAGGCGCGGGCGGTCACTGCACCCTTGCGCCGATGGACATCACCGTTGACGCCGCCATGCAGCAGCTCTGCCGCTCGATCTATGATCGTTGGGGCGGGCTGGATCTGTGGCTACACCCCGCAGTCCACGCAGCGCCACTGGCCCCTGCGGGTCATATCGGCCCCAAGGATTTGGCCAAGTCAATCGACATCAATATCAGCAGCACATCTCGTCTGATCAGCTACGTAGCCCCGCTCTTGGGGGCCGAGGGTCGCGCTGTATTTTTTGATGACCCACGCGCGGGCGAACAGTTCTTTGGAGCATATGGGGCGACCAAGGCCGCCCAAATCGCGCTTGCCAAATCATGGCAGGCCGAAACAGCCAAGACCGGACCGCGCATTGATATCCTGACCCCCGCGCCGATGCCGACCGCCACAGGTGGCCGGTTCTACCCCGGCGAAGACCGCAACGCTCTGGCGTCGCCTGAAACCGAAGCGGCGCGCATTCTGGGGGCTTTGGCACGCGACTGATCGCAACCTCGCCAAAGTTGCGACCGCGGTGCCCCTACCGCGAAAAATCAACAAACTGGTCACCCGCAACGCTTGCCCGTAATTCGACCTGCCTTTAGGGATAACCCAACTGGGCAAAGGGCAAGGCATGCGGATTCTGATTACGAACGACGACGGCATCAACGCGCCGGGCCTCGCGTGCCTGCATGCCATAGCCACGCAAATCGCCGGATCTGACGGCGAGGTGTGGACCGTCGCGCCCGCATTCGAACAGTCCGGCGTCGGGCATTGCATCAGCTATACTCACCCCACCATGATCGCAAAATTGGGCGATCGGCGATTTGCTGCCGAAGGTTCCCCCGCGGATTGTGTGTTGGCGGCGCTGTATCATGTCATGCCTGACAGCCGACCCGACCTGATCCTTTCAGGCGTCAATCGCGGCAACAACGCGGCGGAGAATACTTTGTATTCCGGCACAATTGGTGCTGTGATCGAAGCGGCCCTGCAAGGGGTGCCTGCGATCGCGCTTTCGCAATTTTTTGGCCCTGACAACAAAGACCTCGACGATCCGTTCGAGGCCGCAGCCAGCCATGGCGCCAACGTTGTGCGTAGATTGTTGGACCAAGGCATTTGGGCGCAGAACGACGACTATTCGGTGTTCTATAATGTCAATTTCCCACCAGTCCCTGCTGATGCCGTCAAAGGGATCTCGGTCGCGACGCAAGGGCGCAGGCCGGGCGTGAATTTCTCGGCCCAAGCTGAAACATCTCCAACGGGCCGTAAATTTCTGTGGATCAAAGGCGGCCCACAGCACGGCGCTGCCCAAGCAGGCAGCGACACACAGGCCAATCTGGACGGTTTTATTTCGGTCACGCCCATGCGGGCTGATTTGACCGCGCATGAAATCATTCCTGATCTCAAAGGGTTACTAGAGTGACTACTTCTGCCGAAACCAAAATGCAGTTTCTGTATGCGTTACGGTCCAAAGGGGTCACCGACCCGCGTGTCCTAACGGCAATGGAACGGGTGGACCGTGCCGACTATGTCAAAGGCATCTTTGCAGACCGCGCCTACGAGGATATGCCGCTCCCGATTTCATGCGGTCAGACGATTAGCCAGCCGTCCATTGTTGGTATCATGACCCAAGCATTGCAGGTCACGCCGCGCGACAAGGTGTTAGAAGTCGGCACCGGTTCCGGCTATCAGGCGGCGATCCTGTCGCAACTGGCCCGGCGGGTTTATACCGTCGACCGCTACAAGCGGTTGGTCGACGAGGCACGCGCCGTTTTCACCGCCCATGACATCACCAATATCACTGCTTTTACCTCGGACGGCAGTCACGGGTTTCCCGATCAGGCGCCATTCGACAGGATTTTGCTGACCGCCGCGGCCGAAGACCCGCCAGGCCCGCTGATGGCCCAGCTGCGCGTCGGTGGATACATGGTTTTGCCTGTTGGTCAGTCCGATACGGTCCAAAGCCTGATCCGGGTCACACGTCTGGAAACCGGATTTGACTACGAAGAGCTCCGCTCAGTCCGCTTTGTCCCCTTGCTAGAAGGCTTGGGTCAGGATTAAAAGGGTCCCAAGCGGACAAGACCCGACCAACGGGCACCCGCACATGTGGTGAGGAGACGAGCAATGACCCCGACCAAAGGCCTATTGGCCAGTGTAGCCCTCGTGGCGCTAACAGCTTGCGAAGTGCCCGTCGATTTTGACCTGCGCGATTTGACTGGCGGGTTTGGCACCGCGAAATCGGTTCAAGATCTGCCTCCGCGTCCCGCGCCAGATGACCGTGGTGTCATTTCCTATCCAAATTATCAGGTCGTCATCGCTCAAAAGGATGACACGATCCGCGCGATTGGTGGTCGTTTGAACATTAATGTAAATGAACTGGCCCGCTTTAACGGGATCGAGCCAGACATCAAGCTGCGCCGCGACGAACTGGTCGCCTTGCCCAGCCGAGTATCCGAGCCATCGCCTGCCACAGGTGCCGCGCAAACCGGCCCTATTCAACCGACCCCTGTCAACGTGACCGAACTTGCATCCACGGCGATCGACCGCTCGGACACCGGCGCGTCTGCGGCCCCATCGCCGCAAACCACACCACAACAGCCAATTGCAGGCGTCGAGCCTGTGCGCCACCGCGTGGTGCGTGGCGAAACCGTATATTCCGTGTCACGGCTATACAATGTGCGGGTCAAGGCGATCGCGGAATGGAATGGTTTGGGCCCCGAGCTAGGCGTGCGCGAGGGGCAGATGCTCTTGGTGCCGCAAGCGGGTCAAAAAGCCCCGACAACAGTCACAGCACCGGAAACAACTCCGGCACCGGGTGCAGGCACCCAAACACCAGTGCCCCCCAGCGCGTCCGCGCCGCTGCCCGACGAGACACCATCCGTGCCAGTGCCAGCAGCCGATGTGCCAAAGGCGCCGGACTTGGGCGCGCAAACAACTGCCCCTGCCCCACAAACCAACGCAAATGCGCAGTTTGTTATGCCGGTTCAGGGCACGATCATCCGTGACTATACTGCGGGCAAGAATGAGGGCATCGACATTGGCGCCCCTGCGGGCACATCCGTCAAGGCAGCCGGATCCGGCACTGTCGCGGCGGTGACCACCAACACGAGCGGCGTCGCGATTGTGGTGATCAAACATTCCGAGTTTCTGACGGTCTACACCAACCTGGACAGCCTAACCGTGAAAAAGGGGGACAGTGTCAGCAAAGGCCAGACCATCGGCAAGGTCCGCGCTGGCGACCCCAGCTTCTTGCATTTCGAAGTAAGACGCGGGCTGCAATCGGTCGATCCGAACGATTACCTACCCTAAGGCTACGCCACGACGGCCTGCCAGATCGACAAAGTATTGCCACGCAACGCGGCCCGACCGGCTGCCCCGTGTCGCTTGCCATTCAATCGCTTCGGCGCGTAGCGTCGCATTGTCGATCTGGACCCCATGCGCGTCACAGTAGCCACGGATCATCGCTAGATATTGGTCTTGATCACAGGGGTGGAACCCCAACCACAGGCCAAATCTGTCGGACAGGGATACCTTTTCCTCTACCGCCTCACCTGGTGTAATAGCGGTGGCACGCTCGTTTTCGATCATGTCACGTGGCATCAAATGGCGACGGTTGGATGTGGCGTATAGCACCACATTTTCGGGTCGCCCCTCGATGCCGCCATCCAAAACCGCCTTTAGCGATTTGTAATGCGTATCATCATGGCCAAAGGATAGGTCGTCACAAAACAAAATGAAACGTTCTTCGCGCCCGCGCAGCATGTTCAGACACCGACCAATGGTGGGCAGGTCTTCGCGCTGCACTTCGACGATTTTCAGACCTTGATGTTCTACTTCCAATGCTCCGTGTATCGCCTTGACAAGGCTAGATTTTCCCATCCCTCGCGCACCCCAAAGCAGGGCATTGTTTGCGGGCAGGCCACGGGCGAACTGGGCCGTGTTTTCGAACAAGGTATCACGCGACCGGTCCACCCCGATCAGCAGATCCAACCCGACGCGATTAACCCGTATGACAGGCTGCAACCGATCGGGGTCGGGATGCCAGACAAAGGCGCTGGCCGACCCGAAGTCAGGCGCCTCTGCTGGCGGTGGCGACATGCGCTCTAGGGCGGCCGCGATCCGCTCAAGCTCGGTCACAGGTCGGGCTCTTCGTTGCCATCGGGGGCATCACCATGGATGTCATCGTCCCATGTGCCCTCTTCGCGCATTTTGGCTTCGCGCTTGCGCTCGACCCGTGCGACCAGTTGGATTGACACTTCGTATAGACCATAGACGACCACAAACAGGATAACCTGACTGATGACGTCCGGTGGTGTGGCAAGAGCGGCCACAATCAAGATGCCGACAACCGCGTATTTCCGCGTGCCGCGCAAACCCTTAGCCGATACCAGACCGGCCTTGCCCAATAGCGTCAACAAAACCGGCAGCTGAAAACACAGGCCAAAGGCCACAATGAATTTGATGGTCAGGGCCAAATAGGCCTTGGCGGACCCTTGGAAGATAATCCCCGCCGCGGCTGTCGTGGCGCCTTGATCGGACATCAATGTCTGGTCTTGCTGGAAACCCAGGAAAAACCCGAACGCCAAAGGCGTGATGATGTAATAGGCAAAGGCCGCCCCAAGAAAGAACATGAATGGAGAGGCGACCAAAAATGGCAGGAACGCCCCTTTTTCATTCTTATACAGGCCCGGCGCCACAAATCGCCACAGCTGATAGCTGATAAACGGAAATCCAAGGATCAAACCGCCCAAAAGCGAGATTGAGATCGCAACAAAGAAGCCTTCTTCCAACGCGATAAACTGTAGGTCACAATCCTGCCCGCGTGTCGCTAGTGCGTCGCACAAGGGTTGCGTCAAAAAGTTGAAAATCGGGTTCCAGACAGTGAAGCAAATCACCATGCCGACGATAAACGCCAGAACCGACCGGATCAGCCGCGTACGCAGCTCGGTCAGATGCTCCATCAACGGAGCAGAGCTGTCTTCGATCTCGTCAT
>CAXIAS010000055.1:0-19192 GCA_964022195.1 uncultured Roseobacteraceae bacterium | reverse complement strand
CGGCAATGACCAAATCGACGCTGGCGACGGCAACGACGAGGTCTACGGCGGCAACGATGATGATGTGATCAACGGCAACGAAGGTGACGACACCTTGTTTGGCGATGCAGGCGACGACGTTGTCAACGGCGGCCTTGGTGACGACACCATCGAAGGCGGCACCGGCAATGACGTGCTAAGCGGTCAAGACGGCGACGACAGCATCGACGGCGGTGACGGTGATGACATGGTGTTCGGCGGCGAAGGCAACGACACGTTGCTGGGTGGTGCCGGCAACGACAAAATCGAAGGCTCGCCCGGTGATGACGTTCTGGATGGTGGCACTGGTGATGACGACCTATGGGGCGGCATCGGCAATGACACGGTTATCGGTGGCGACGGCAACGATACTGTTGGCGGCGGCGGCGGTGACGACACGCTGACTGGCGGTGAGGGTGACGATCTGATCCTTGGCGGCTACGGCGACGATACCGTTGACGGCGGAACCGGCGACGACAGCATTGAGGCCGGCACCGGCAACGATGTTGTGGACGGTGGCGAAGGCAATGATATCATTGACACAGCCAACCATGACACACCTGCAGCGGATTACGACTATCCCGGTGTTGACCCGTCCGAGAACGACCAGTACCCCGACAACGACCTCGACACTGTGTTCGGCGGCGCGGGTGACGACCAGATCTATACCGGCGATGACGCCGATACGATCTATGGCGGCACTGGCAACGATGTGATCGACGCTGGCATCGACGACGACAGCGTCAGCGGTGGTGACGGCAACGACATCATCATCGGCAGCCAAGGCGAAGACGTTCTAGAAGGCAACGCCGGCGATGACATCATCTACGGCGGCCTGTCCACAGAGGTTCTGGACCTGCCAGACGCGATCGATCCGGCCCCCGATGACAACCGTGACACGATCTATGGTGGCGACGGCAACGACACGATCTTTGGTCGCGACGATGCAGATACGCTGTTTGGTGGTGACGGCAACGACGTGATCGACGGCGGCATTGACGATGACGTCATCGAGGCTGGCGATGGCGACGATATCGCCATCGGTGGTCAGGGCAATGACACAATCGACGGACGTTTCGGTGATGATACCATCTACGGTGGCATTGGCGAAGACAGCATCAGCGGCGGCGTTGGCAACGACGAAGTCTATGGCGGCGACGGCGACGATCTGGTCCGCGCACAGTCCGGCGATGATACATTGTTCGGCGGCGCTGGCGACGACAGCATCCAAGGCTCTTCGGGTCTGGACACTGTTTACGGCGGCACCGGCGAGGATGACATCAACTCTGGTGGCGGTGACGACACTGTTTGGGGCGACGAAGGCAATGACCTGATCCGCACCCAAGACGGTAGCGACACGGTTTACGGCGGCGAAGGCGATGATGTGATCATCACCCACGACAGCGCAAACCAGTTGCCTGATCAGGACTATCCGGGTGATGGCCTGCCAGCCGATCCCGATCCAACCAATGATTTGGACACTGTGTTCGGTGGTGCTGGCAACGACATCATCCGCACGGGCGACGACGCTGACATCATCTACGGCGGCGACGGCAACGACAGCATCGACGGTGGTATCGACAATGATACGATCACAGCTGGCGATGGCGAAGACACCGTGATGGGTGGTTGGGGTTCCGACACGATCTTTGGTGGGAACGGCGGCGACGTGGTTATCGGTGGCGAAGACCCCGACGACAGTGATGTCGACGTTCTGGACCTGACCGGCTCGAACGTGGATTACATCGAATATGTCGATGGCGATCCAGAGGCGGGTACTGTCTACTTCCTTGATGGCTCGACCATGACATTCTCGGAAATCGAGAACGTGATCCCCTGCTTTACGCCGGGCACCATGATCGCGACCCCGCAAGGCGAGCGTTTGGTCGAAGAGCTGAAAGAAGGTGACAAGGTCATCACCCGTGACAACGGCATTCAGGAAATTGCCTGGGTCGGTCACAAAGAGATGTCTGGCAAGCAGCTGGTTCAGAACCCGCACCTCAAGCCGATCCTGATCAAGGCTGGCGCCTTGGGCCATGGTCTGCCAGAGCGTGACATGATGGTGTCTCCGAACCACCGGCTGTTGGTCGCAAGCGAACTGACGCAGCTGTATTTCGAAGAAAACGAAGTATTGGCCGCAGCCAAGCATATGGTCGGCAGTGAAGGCATCCACGCGGTTGACGTAATGAGCACCACCTACGTGCACTTTATGTTCGAACGCCACGAAGTTGTTCTGTCTGACGGTGCTTGGACCGAAAGCTTCCAGCCGGGTGATTACAGCCTCAAAGGCATCGGCAATAGCCAGCGCAACGAGATCTTTGAACTCTTCCCTGAACTGGCGACACGTTCGGGCCTAGAAGGCTATCAGTCCGCACGTCGCGCGCTGAAGAAATACGAGGCCAAGCTGCTGATCAAGTAAGCCAACCCTCGACTGCGCATGCAGCTACCCCTGGCGGACGATTGCCATGGGCGTCAAACGCGGACCATTTATTTGGTCCGCGTTTGGTCGTTTTACGCACAAAAGTGAGATTTTCGGGCGCGGTTTCCCCATAAAACGTGATCCCAGAACCCCTATATCTTCTCTATGCCCCAAAATTCGGAGGAGCGGATCATGGCAACCGATTTTGACGTCTTTTACTTAGGAAACTTAGCGCTGATCGACCCTGTCGAGGGGGATCAGAACGTGGACCCGAATGCGGTCAACAGCTGGCTTGCGACCTATGGTGCATCGGGCAACGGGCTGTCTGGCAACGTGCAAAGCCTGACCACAGGTGGCACGGGATACGGCGGCGGCGCGCCGGGCGGCTATGATCTGAACAACAACGCATCCAACGATCAGATGTTGATTGATGGTGTGACCAAAACCCACGACGCAACGATGTTGTTCGACGCCACAGTGACCTATCCCGACGGCTCTACGGCGACGATCACGGCCGTTGTGTTCCAAACCACAGACGGGGATGTCTACCTCGCGCCCGAATTTTCGAACAACGCCGATCAGGCCGCCCTAGAGGCGGGGCCAATCCAGTCGATCACGCTGAACGCACCAATTTATAGCAATGGCATCACAGGCCGCGGGTATTACCTGTTCGCGGATCGCGCCAACGCCGATTTCATCCCGTGCTTTACGCCCGACACATTGATCGCGACCAACAAGGGCGAGGTTCGAGTTCAGGACCTCAAGCCCGGCTGCAAGGTGTTCACCCGTGACAACGGCATTCAGGAATTGCGCTGGATCGGCGTGCGCGAGCTGGATGCGCAGGATCTGGCCCGCTCACCCGACTTTCAGCCCGTCCTGATCCGCAAGGGCGCCGTTGGCAATGGCTTGCCTGAACGCGATTTGCTGGTGTCTCCGAACCACCGCGTGTTGATGACGGGCGCCAACGCCGCCTTGTATTTCGAAGACACCGAGGTGCTGATCGCCGCCAAACATATGACAATGGTCGAGGGGATAGATCAGGTTCAAGCCGATGCCGTGACCTATATCCACTTGCTGTTTGACCGCCACGAAGTGATTTTGTCCAATGGCACGTGGACCGAGAGTTTCTTGCCCGCGGATTACACTTTGCGCAGCGTCGGGCAGGACCAACGCCGCGAAATCTATGCGTTGTTTCCCGCGTTGCGCGATATCGACACCGAAGATGGCTGGACCGCCGCCCGCCGCGTGCTAAAGCGTCACGAGGCCGAATTGTTGCTGCGCGACGGGTGATCCGCCCGCCAGTTGGCCCAATCTTGGGGCGTATCCAGATCCAGCCGCGCCCGATCGTCGTCAAACACGACCAGGTGGGTTTTGTCGCGCAGCGGATCGTCCACAGGCTCGCCCCCGCTATCACCGCTGAGTTTGGCAAATTCAGGCCGGACCCTGCGATCAAACAAGATCGGGTGCCCCGCGCGCCCGTCAGATGTGGCCCCGCGCCAGATCAGGTTATCAGGAAATTCTGTTTGCGCCCGCACGACAGCCGCCAGATCATCTGCGCCAAGTGCGATCAAGTCGCCCAGTAGCAACATAAAGTCCCCTTGCGGCAATTGTTTCACAGCACAGCGCAACGTGCCCCCCATGCCTTCGGCTGCCTGCGGGATGATCAGCGCTGTCGCGTCAGTTCCCGCAAGTGCCGCATGTCTGGGGTGATCAGCATCGGGCAGGGCCACATAGATCGACCCAAGCCCTTGGGCCCTGTCAATCTGGCGCCGCAACAATGGACGACCGTCGACGTCTTGCATCAATTTGTCAGCGCCTTGCATCCGCCGCGATTGACCCGCCGCAAGGATCAGGATCGATATCATCATAACCTCCGTGTCAAATGGCGCCCAGCCAGAATATCCATCACCAGCCGGCTGGCAATAGCAAGCGCGGCTAGGGCAGGGCCCGACTGGTGGATTTATGGGCCATTGGTCCAGAATTGACCTGAAAATGTCGCGGCAAGGACAGTCGCAAATTCTGGGCTGTATTTACTGATAACAAGGACAAGCAAAACCGGAGCGACAGAATGCGGACCCATGCCCAAGCCGTTGTGATCGGAGGCGGTGTCATCGGCTGCTCGATTTTGTATCATCTGGCGAAACTGGGCTGGACCGACATCGTCTTGTTGGAGCGCGACGAACTGACATCGGGATCGACCTGGCACGCCGCCGCCAACACCCACGGCCTACATGACAGCACCAATATCAGCCGCATTCAGCATTACACGATGACCTTGTATAACGAGCTGGAGGCCGAGACAGGCCAGTCGTGTGGTGTTTTCCAACCCGGCAGCCTGTATCTGGCCCAGACCGAAGCCCGCGAGCATCAGTTGCGATTGCAGGCGGCTAAGGCGAAATTCTATGGCATGAATTTTCACGAAATCACCCGCGATGAGGCCGAGCGCCTACACCCGTTGGTCGATTACGACGGCATCCGCTGCATCATGTTTGAACCTGATGGCGGCAATGTGGACCCGTCGGGCGTGACCAATGCCTATGCCATTGGGGCCCGCCAGCGCGGCGCTGAAATCGAACGGTTCTGTCCCGTCACCGCAACCGAGCAACAGCCCGACGGATCTTGGATCGTACGCACCCCCAAGGGTAACATTCATACAAATTGGGTGATCAATGCGGCAGGTTTGTGGGGGCGTGAGGTGGCCGCGATGGCAGGCATCACCTTGCCGTTGCAACCGACCGAACACCAGTATTTCGTCACCGAAACGATCCAGCAAGTTGCCGATCTGGACCACCGGTTACCGTCTGTGGCCGATCGGGACGGCGAATATTACTTGCGCCAAGAGGGGCAGGGCCTTTTGGTTGGCGCCTATGAACAAGACATGCGGTTCTGGGCCGAAGCCGGCACCCCCCAAGGGTTCGGCCATGAATTATTTGCCGATGACCTAGAGCGGATCGAGGCCAACATCATGCGCGCGATTGACCGCGTGCCTGTTGTCGGTGAAGCGGGGATCAAACGGGTGATCAATGGCCCGATGATCTGGACCCCTGACGGCAATGTATTGTTCGGGCCGCACCCTGACTTGCGCAATTATTTCTGCTGCAACGGCATCATTCCCGGTTTCAGTCAGTCGGGCGGAATGGGTCTGATGGCCGCGCAATGGATGGTATCGGGCGAGAGCCAATACGACATGTTCGCATGGGACGTGGCGCGTTTTGGTGATTGGGCGGACAAACCGTTCACCAAGGCGCGGGTCCGCGACCAATATGCCAACCGTTTTGCGATCCATTTCCCTGGCGAAGAACGCGCAGCGGGCCGCCCTGTGCGCACGCGCCCGATCTATGACATGCAAAAGGATATGGGCGCTGTGTTTGGCCTGAGTTACGGCTGGGAACATCCCGCCTATTTTGACGTCGATGTGCCTGACAGTGCAGGCTTTACCCGCCAGCCGTGGTTCGACAGCGTGGGCCGCGAGGCGCGCATGTTGCGCGACACCGTAGGCGTGATCGACATCTCGAATTTTGCCAAATACGTATGCCGAGGCGCAGGAGCCCGAGACTGGCTGAACGCCGTTTTCGCCAACACCATGCCCAAGTCCGTCGGTCGGTCCTGTCTGACACCCTTGATCGGGGTAAATGGCGGCATCGCGGGGGATTTCACCGTCACGCAGATGTCCCAAGATGAATTCTGGATCATCGGATCGGGCATGGCCGAGGCCTATCACAAACGGTTCTGGGACATGATTCCGCGTCCCGATGGCGTCACATTCGAGAGCCGGACACTCGGCACTTGTGGGTTCAACGTGGCCGGCCCCAATGCCCGTCAAGTATTGCAAAGCCTAAGCAATACGTCGTTCGAGACCGCGGAATTCCCGTTTATGCGGTCAAAACCGATCCAGATTGCGGGCATCGACTGCGGTGCCTTGCGGGTTTCATTCACCGGCGATCTAGGGTGGGAGGTCTATTGCGACGAGGGCGATCAAATCGCTGTTTATACGGCATTGATCGACGCCGCCCGCGCCCTTGGCGGGGGTCCGGTTGGCAGCCGTGCATTGATGTCGCTGCGGATCGAAAAGGGCTATGGATCATGGGGTCGCGAATATTCACCCGAATACTGGCCGCAAGAAGTAGCACTGGATAGATTGATCAAGTTGGATAAGGAATTTCTAAACAAAGACAGCTACTTGAACGTCAAAGATAATGCGCCGCGTGAAGTTTTGTCCTTGATCCATGTGCACGACATCACCAATGCGGATGCGACCGGAGGCGAGCCGGTATTCCTGCCCGACGGCACCCCTGTGGGTCGTGTGACATCGGGGACCTATGGCTATAGCGTCGGGATGTCGCTTGCCTTGGGGTATCTAAAGGGCGTCGAACCCGGCGCACAAGTGGATGTCATGATATTGGGCAAACCACATCGTGGTGTGGTTCTGCCCGAGCCGCCGTTTGATCCCAAAGGCGAAAAGCTACGGGCGTAAACCCGTATCTAATCAATGCGTTAGGGGATGATACGCGTGTATTTTGTGCCCTCAAGCGTGGCGCCGACACGCAAGCCTGCTTGGGCAAAGATCACGGCGATGACCGGTGACAGGGTCGTTGTCGTCTCGGCGCGAATGGCTTCGCCGACATCACTGATCACATATTCAACATCCGCGCCGGCGGCCCAGCCTTGGCTACGACGGAAATCAACCAGCGCGTCACCTGTCATAAAGAACAGAACGTGGCTGAATTGTTGTGCGCCGATCTGCAAACCTGCCGAGCCGGAGGCCGATGAATAATAATCTACGGTAGTGTTCCCGACCCGCAATGCACCGCGCCCAAAGGACCCGCCGATGCCTAGGCCCACCTCGGTGATCAGCGGCATAACCAGCATGCCCGACGCCTTGCGCGCCAAATCCTGCGTTCCGGGGTATTTGTCGAACATGAACTGTGTGGTGCTATCCACCCGCGCGTCGATTGTCGTCGCACCATTCGATCCAATGCCATTGCCGCAAGCGGCCAATGCGGGGGCGGCCAATGCGCCAAGCGCAAAGCCTCTTCTGTTCAATAGGGTCATTATACTGCCTCGTGCCTAATGGGATGAGGTCGTTGATCGCCTCATTTGCGGGCACAATAGCTGTCTTGTGCGAATCTGTCACCTATTTGATGGTGGCCTAAGCGAATTCAGGCCAAGGGGGCCCAAAATGCATCATGCAAGCTGCCTATGTGGTGCGATCAAGATCAACGTCAACCACGCGCTAAGTGATGGCAACGCCTGTCACTGCACCATGTGCCGCAAGACATCGGGCCATTTCTGGGCGTCGGTCGAGGCACCCAAATCGGCTGTCACCGTGCAGGGCGAGGCGGATTTGACATGGTATCAATCGTCCCCAAAGGTCCGGCGCGGGTTTTGCAGGACCTGTGGCTCGTCGTTGTTCTTTGAGCCGCTATTCCATGACTGGACCGCAATTGCCTATGGCGCATTTGACGCGGACACACAGACCAAGCTGGCGCGGCATATTTTCACCAATGACAAAGGCGACTATTACGATATCGCCGACGGGTTACCGCAAAGCGGCCAGTGATTAGCCGTTCAGCAGCTCGGCGATACGTGGGGCGAAATAGGTTAAAACCCCGTCGCAGCCTGCGCGTTTGAACGACAGCAGGCTTTCCATCATCACCGCGTCCCCGTCGAGCCAGCCGTTTTGCGCGG
Source organism: uncultured Roseobacteraceae bacterium (assembly GCA_964022195.1). GTDB lineage: Bacteria > Pseudomonadota > Alphaproteobacteria > Rhodobacterales > Rhodobacteraceae > Yoonia. Next base: position 11,067 of record CAXIAS010000055.1, on the reverse strand, counting down.
CGGCCATCAGCATCGCGTATTCGCCGCTGACCTGATAGGCAAATGTCGGCGCCCCGAACGTGTCTTTGACCCGTCGGCAAATGTCCAGATAGGGCATTCCGGGTTTGATCATGACCATATCCGCGCCCTCGGACAGGTCGCGTTCGACAAGGCGCATCGCCTCATCGCTGTTGGCGGGGTCCATTTGATAGGTGTTCTTGTCACCTGTCAGGGCAGAGGACGCGCCGACCGCATCGCGGAACGGGCCATAAAATCCGCTGGCGTATTTGGCCGCATAGGACAGGATCGTCACGTCGTGGTAGCCGTCGGTTTCCAGCGCGTTGCGAATGGCCCCGATCCGCCCGTCCATCATGTCAGACGGCCCAAGGATATCCGCACCCGCACGTGCCTGCGCCAATGCCATTTTGACAAGCGCGTCAACGGTGCGATCGTTGACGATCTTGCCATCCTCGACAAACCCGTCGTGGCCGTTGATGTTATAGGGATCGAGCGCGATGTCGGTCATAATCGCAATTTCGGGCACTGCGTCCTTGATCGCGGCAATCGCACGGTTGGACACGTTGTCGGGCGACCACGCAAGCGCACAATCCTCGGTGCGCGCGTCCATGCTAGTGTAGGGAAAAATACAGATCGCGGGTATCCCCAACCCATGAGCCCGCTTGGCGGCCAGAACGGCCCGATCCACTGTCTTGCGCGTCACGTCGGGCATCGACGGGATCGGCGTTTCCGCATCAGTCCCGTCCATCACAAATATCGGCCAGATCAGGTCACCGACACCAACCGCGTTTTCGCGCATCATGGACCGTAGGGCAGGCGTCGCGCGCGTCCGGCGCAGACGTGTTGCGGGATAGGGGGCTTGGGTCAGTTGCATCAGGCGGGCCTTTCTAGTCACACATCCGTGGTCGCATGGATTTGCCAGCTTGCCAAGTCTGGGCATTTGTCAAACAGGCAGATAGGGTCTGGCAAAACGACACATTGTTACGGGCTGCCCCCTTTGAACTGGAATTCTGCACTTCTCCAAGTTATCGACTTTGGATCATTTTCAAGCCTTTGGTATTGGATCGTGGTGGCTGTGGTCTGGTCCACGGCCAGCCATTTCGTCGTTGGCGTCCCCTATGACGTGATCCAGCGCGCGCGCAGGCAGGGCGGTGAGGCAGAGGCCAGCGTGCTGGACTATGCCCGCCTAAGCGTTAACCGTCAGTTGCACATCGCGTCAGTCGCGGGGATCTGGCTGCTGGGGTTCGCTTGTTTTGTCCTGACATCCCTGTTTGTGCTGGGCGTCTGGTATGAGGTCGAGCTGGCGCTGGCTGTTTTGTTGCTGGCATTGCCGATGACATGCGTGGGCGCAATGAGCGTATCAACCTGCCGACTGATCGCAGCAACCGATCCCGACTTTGACGGGCTGCTAAAAGTGTTGATGCGCCACCGCCTATGGACCCAGATTATTGGCATGATCAGCATTTTCATAACCGCAATGGTCGGGATGTTTCACAACCTGTCGGCACTGCAATCGTTCTAGTTGACGTGGGCCCGTTGCAGGGTAGGTAAGGCGCTATGACTGACACACCCCATATCACCGTCAGCGGCGCGCCCGAAGGCTATGACGCGCAGCTGGTTCTGGCCGAAGTCGCAAAAGGCGCGCCCGTCGTGCATATCGCCCGCGATGACAAACGTCTGGCGGAAATGCGCGCAGCGCTTGCGTTTTTTGCCCCCGACATGCCTGTTGTGACCTTTCCCGCGTGGGATTGCCTGCCGTATGACCGTGTTTCCCCGAATGCAGATGTGTCAGCGACACGGATGGCGACGCTGGCGGGTTTGGCCCACGGCATGCCGGAGCGTTTTGTGCTGTTAACGTCGCTCGCCGCGGCCAGTCAGCGGGTGCCGCCACGCAGCCTGTTGCGCGATGCCGCATTCAGTGCCCGCGTAGGCGACCGTATAAACGAGGCCGGCTTGCGCCAGTTTCTTGTCCGTATGGGGTTCACCCAAAGCCCGACGGTCATGGAGCCGGGTGATTATGCTGTGCGCGGCGGGATCATCGACATCTATCCACCAGGCCAAAGCGGACCTGTGCGGTTGGACCTGTTTGGCGATATTCTGGACGGCGCGCGCCGGTTCGATCCTGCGACCCAGCGCACCACCGAAAAGCTGGACATTGTCGAACTGGCCCCTGTGTCCGAGGTGATCCTCGACGAGGCCGCGATTACACGGTTTCGTCAAAATTACCGTATCGAATTTGGCGCAGCCGGCACCGATGATCCGCTCTACGAGGCGGTATCTGCTGGGCGCAAACATGCGGGCGTCGAACACTGGTTGGGGTTCTTTCAGGACCCACTGGAGACGCTGTTCGACTATCTGCCGCGTGCGACGGTGACCTTGGACGATCAGGTTTCGGCCATGCGCCTTGCGCGGTGGGACGGGATCGTCGATCAATATGAGACCCGCATGCATGCCCTGAGCCAAAAGGGACGGATGGACAGCGTCTATAAACCCGCGCCGCCTGCGCTGCTGTATATGGACGACGCCGCGTGGTGTGCTGCGGTGGCAGCCCATAGGGTTCTGCAATTCGCACCAAACAAGCAGGCCACGGGGATTGGCGTCATTGATTCCGGCGGGCGCCACGGGCGCAGCTTTGCGCCAGAACGTCAAAGCGAAAATCTGAGCCTGTTCGGGGCCTTAGCGGCACATATTAAAGCACGTTCAAGCGCGGGGCCCGTGGTCATCGCATCCTATTCCGAGGGCGCGCGCGAACGCCTGACCGGCCTGATCGAGGATGAGGGTATCACCGAGGTCATTCCCGTCAGCGATTTCGCCCGCGTTGGAAAACACGGGGTGCATCTGGCTGTTTGGCCGTTGGATGCAGGGTTCGAGACAGACGCGCTAACGGTGATCTCTGAACAAGATGTCTTGGGCGACCGCCTGATCCGGCAAACCAAGCGCAAACGCCGCGCCGATAATTTCCTGACCGAGGCTACCAGTCTGGCACCCGCTGATCTGGTTGTGCACGTCGACCATGGTGTGGGCCGGTTTGTCGGCCTAGAGGTGGTCACCGCCCTTGGTGCAGCCCATGAATGTCTTTTGCTGGAATATGCTGAGAATTCAAAGCTGTATCTGCCGGTTGAGAACATCGAACTGCTGTCCAAATACGGTCATGAGACCGGATTGTTGGACAAGTTGGGCGGAGGCGCGTGGCAGGCCAAAAAGGCCAAGCTCAAGGAACGCATTCGCCAGATCGCCGAACGGTTGATCCGTGTCGCCGCCGAACGCGAATTGCGCACGGCGCCTGTTATGGACCCGCCCACGGGCTTGTGGGACCAGTTTCTGGCCCGTTTCCCCTATGTGGAAACCGACGACCAGCTGTCCGCAATCGAAGACGTCCTGACCGATCTGGGGTCGGGCAAACCGATGGATCGTCTGATCTGCGGTGACGTTGGCTTTGGCAAAACAGAGGTCGCCATCCGAGCGGCATTTATCGCGGCGATGTGCGGGGTGCAGGTGGCCGTGATCGCGCCAACCACTTTGCTGGCCCGCCAACATTACCAGAGCTTTGCCGAAAGATTTCGTGGTTTTCCGATTAATGTCAGACCCTTATCACGCTTTGTTGGCACACGGGACGCGGGCTTGACACGGGACGGGATCGCTGATGGCACCGCCGACATCGTGGTTGGAACACATGCGTTGCTGGCCAAGGGCGTGAAGTTCAAGAACCTTGGCCTATTGGTGATTGATGAAGAACAAAAATTCGGCGTCCAACACAAGGAACGCTTGAAACAATTGCGCACGGATGTGCATGTTTTGACATTAACTGCGACGCCTATCCCACGGACTTTGCAGCTATCTTTGTCCGGCGTGCGGGATTTGTCGATCATCGGCACTCCGCCGATCGACCGTCTTGCGATCCGCACCTATGTAAGCGAATTCGACACGGTCACCATCCGCGAGGCACTGCTGCGCGAACATTACCGCGGCGGTCAGTCGTTTATCGTGGTCCCGCGGATTTCAGATATGTCCGAGATGGAGGACTGGCTAAAGCGCGAAGTCCCCGAGGTCAGCTATATCGCGGCGACAGGCCAGATGGCTGCGGGCGATCTGGATGAGCGCATGAATGCATTTTACGACGGCAAATACGATGTTTTGCTGGCGACAACGATTGTGGAATCGGGACTGGATATTCCGACGGCCAATACGATGATCATCTGGCGTGCAGATATGTTCGGCCTGTCGCAACTGTATCAAATCAGGGGCAGGGTTGGCCGGTCCAAGGCGCGCGCCTATGCCTATCTGACGACAAAACCGCGTCAGAAACTGACCGATACTGCGCAAAAACGTCTGCGGGTCTTGGGCAGTCTGGACACATTGGGCGCGGGCTTTACCCTCGCCAGTCAGGATCTGGATATCCGTGGCGCGGGCAACCTGTTGGGCGAAGAACAGTCGGGCCAGATGCGCGCGGTCGGGTATGAGTTGTATCAACAAATGCTGGAAGACCAGATCAATGCGATCAGGTCCGGTCAGGCCGAAGGCATAATCGACGACGGCCAGTGGGCGCCGCAGATCAATCTGGGCGTGCCTGTTTTGATCCCCGACAATTATGTCCCCGATCTGGATGTTCGTTTGGGTCTCTACCGTCGCCTGTCGGACCTGACCACCAAAGTCGAGCTGGAAGGCTTTGCCGCCGAGCTGATTGACCGGTTTGGCAAACTGCCGCGCGAGGTAAATACCCTGATGCTTGTTGTCCGGATCAAGGCGATGTGCAAAAGGGCGGGGATCAGCCATCTGGATGCTGGGCCCAAGGGGGCGACGATCAGGTTCCATAACGACAAATTCGCCTCGCCCGCGGGTTTGGTGGATTTCATCAACGACCAGAATGGATCGGCCAAGGTCAAGGACAACAAGATCGTTGTTATGCGCGATTGGACCAAGGAACGTGACAAAATTCAGGGGTCGTTCAATATCGCCCGCGATCTGGCGCAAAAACTGGCCAATGAAAAGAAGGCCAAAACACCCAAAACCTAATGCGCTACAGCTGTTTGCCACCCACCCAAGGTCGCCATGGGCTTAAGCCCATGGTAACACGTGTTACACCTCTCCCGGTCTTTTGATTTTGGACGTCAGCCACAAGGCCACCGTGACGCAAATCAACGTTCCAATGGCCATTGGCATGGGCGTGCCGTTGTAGGCCAGCCCGACGGGGGCCGCGATAACAACCGCCCCAACCGTAGACAGCGCGGCGATGATTGATGCGGCAAGCCCGGCGATATGGCCCACCGGTTCCATTGCAAGGGAATTCAGATTGCCGATTGTCAGGCCGGCTTGCATGAATATTCCAATTGTCCAGATCACGAACATTCCGAACGACAACCAATAGGGGCCATCAATCAAGGTCACCACGATCAATATCGTTGTCAGAACAATCTGCGCGACAAAGGTCATCTTGATGATCGCCCGCATTCCCAAACGCCCGACAAAACGCGCATTCAGCATACTGGCAGAGGTGGACACAATTGCAATTCCGCCAAACCACAGGTGGAACACATCCCCCTGACCAAAGGTTGTATCAAACAGCTGTTGGGTCGATGACAGTGACGTAATCAGCGCGCCGAACGCCAGTGTCTGGATCATAATCGACAGCCGCGTTGTGCGGATTGAGAACACTTCGACCGTGGCCGATGCCAAGGCCCGCAGGTTTAACGGGCGCCGGTCCGCTACAGCCAAGGTTTCAGGCTGCCGCAGTGTCAGCCACGCGACAGAAATCAAGCTGAACAGGACAAAGGACAAGAAAATCGCCCGCCAACCAAAGCCAAGAATGATGTAATGCCCCAAAGACGGGGCCAAGGCGGGCACCAGTGCAAAGACCATCATGATAAACGACATGATCCGCGCCATATCCCGACCACCGTAAATGTCACGCACCATGGCCATGGCTACGACCCGCGGCCCAGCTGCCCCCAGTCCCATAATGACCCGTGTGATCAGGATCATTTCCAGTGTCGGCGCCATCCATGCGGCCAGCGATGCGGCGATATAGATCACGGCCCCGCCGACCATCACGGGTTTGCGGCCAAATGCGTCTGACAACGGACCGGTGATAAATGTGCCCAACCCCATTCCCAACACAAAGCTTGTCAGGATCAGTTGCGCGCGGTTCAGGTCATCTGGCGACAGCTCGCCTGCGATTTCGGGCAGTGCAGGCAGCATCGCATCAATCGAAAATGCGATCGTTGCGGCCAGCATCGCCATCAATGCAATAAATTCCCCTTGGGGCAGGCGTTTGGTGACCGGTTTCATTCATCGTCCTCGAGTTGGTCCATGATTTCCTGTATCACTCCGGCCCAGACTTCGGGCGGTTGCGCACCCGGCACAGCGTGCTGGTTGGCCACAATGAACGTCGGCACCGAACTGACCCCCATTTTGCGACTATGGGCGTCACGGTCACGGATCAGCGACGCGTCTTCGTCTGTGCCCAACAGACGTGTGACCATCGCCGCGTCCATTTCTGCGGTATCTGCGATGTCGGCCAGCACGTCGGTGCGGCCAATGTCGCGCCCGTCCACAAAATAGGCATTGAACAGCAAATCAACGACAAAGGACTGACGATGCTCGATCCCCGCCCAATGGATCAGCCGGTGGGCATTAATCGTGTTCGGTGTGACTTTCATCGCTTCAAAATTGATCTTTGCGCCTGTTTTCTCGGCGTGTTCGACCACAGGGGCATAGGCGCGGGCTGCGGCCTCTTTGCCGCCAAATTTGGTTTCCAGATAGTCCCGCCGGTCCATGCCGCCGACAGGCATGTCGGGGTTTAGCTGAAACGGGTGCCATTCGATCACAAACGGGTGGTCAGGCACCTGTTCCAAGGCGCGGTCCAGATTGGTTTTGCCGATATAGCACCACGGACAAATCGGATCAGAGATAATATCAAGCTTGACCATGTGCGGCCTCCCAATCTTGACGCAGCTTGCGCCGTAGCAATTTATTGTTAGCCCCGCGTGGCAGGGTGTCGGAATGGACCCAGATACGGGGCGTTTTATACGCCGCCAAATGCGCACGGGCGAACTGGTCCAGTCGGCTATGGTCTAACAGGTCTGCGCTGACATAAAAGGCCGCAATCAAAGAAATATCCGTATCCAGTTGCACAGCACAAACGGCGACATCGGTGATGTCGGGATGGGCGGATAATGCGGCCTCGACTTCGACCGGACTGACACGGGTGCCGCCCGCGTTCATCATGTCGTCGATCCGCCCCGCATAGCTGATCGCGCCTTCATCGGTTCTGGTGCCCAGATCACCGGTTCGAAACCAGTCACCTTCAAACCGCGCGCAGGTTTCGGCCTGTGCGCCCCAATACCCCAGCATCATGCCCGGGTCAGACCGGTGGACCGCGATTTCGCCGGTCTGGGGCATCAATTTGACCTGCCGTCCGTCCTGAATCCATCCGATGGCCCCCGCGGGCGCAGGGCGGTCGGGACAGCCCGAGATGAATGTCGAACATTCAGACATGCCAAAGGCTTGGTGGACAGCCGTGCCTGTGGTTCGGGTCCATTTTGATTGCAACGTCGGGGACATGGTCTCACCCGCAGACAGCCCATGGCGCAGGTCAGGCAGCATTGGAAACGCGTGCCGCAACATGCGCCGGTAAACGCCTGGGGCTGCGGCAAAAATCGTCGCGCGGTGGCGGGCCATCAGGTCGGGCAGGCAGGCCGCGTCAGTGCCCTTGGCCGGAATCAATGCGGTCGCCCCGATGGCCCAAGGGTCCATCAACCCCGTCCCAAGCGTATAGGTCCAATTGAACGCGCCCGCGTGCAAGACACGGTCGCCCGCGCGCAACCCGTACCAACCGTCCCACATCATGCGCCGCGCCCAGATCGCACGGTGCGCATGCACAACCGCGCGGGGTTTGCCCGAGGTCCCCGAGGTATAGATGATATAGGCGGGTCGGTTGGGGTCGCCATAGACAAATTGATCGTCGCTGATCGGGTCGGGGGCTGAGATGCCGCCAACTGCGACCTCATGTGTTGTCGGCGTGTCGCTGACTGTCAGACGCGGCGCTATCTCAGCCTTGATCGTCTGAATTTCTGGCTCGGTCAATTGCACCGAAACAGGCACGGGCAGTGCATCGATGGCGATGCATCCCAAATAGGCCACCGGAAACAATGCGGTATTGCCCAAGCGCAAAAGCACGGTATCGCCCGCGCCAATGCCACGGGCCAACAGCCCCGCAGCAAAGCAGCGGACCGCATGGTTCAGTTGCGCATATGTCCAAACCTCGGTCCTGTCGGGGTGTAGAATTTCTAGCGCAGGTTTTTTGGATAAATCACGTGCCTTTGCAAGCACATAGAACGCCATATTAAAGTTGGTCGGCAAGGGGGCTAGCTGCGTCATGCCAGATTGCTACGCGGCAATGCAGCTGGAAGCAATTCAGGACCGCCCGATCGCGTTCAATGCGTCGCGCATCTGGTCAAGGTCGTAGGTCTGAAACGGTTGGGCAAACAGCGCCTCGGCCTTTGCAAGCAACAGATCATACGCCTCACGGAATGCCGCGGGCTGGTTTGCGGGATCGGCGGCGGCGGGGTCGTCGACGCCCCAATGCGCCCGCACCGGCGAGCCAACCCAGACGGGACAGGTTTCACCGGCCGCCGAGCCGCACACAGTGATCACGACATCCATTTGCGCAGCGGTATCGCCTGAAAACTCGTCCCAGCTCTTGGACCGCAGGCCGTCCGTTGGATAGCCCATATCGGCCAGCAATGTCAGGCTTTGGGGATGCACGGCGCCCGCGGGTTTTGACCCCGCAGAATACCCCCGAACCCGACCGTCAGACCGGTGGCTGAGGATTTGTTCCAGCAGGATTGAGCGGGCCGAGTTACCGGTGCATAGGACAAGAAAGTTCATCAATCGTCTCTCATTTGGGTTAGACCTGTTTAGGTCAGTTTTGTAACAGCCAGATTACAAGACCACATCAGCGGCCCCAAGGGCCAACTGGCCTGCGCCGACGGCAACACTGCCTGCTGTGCGCGCAACACCGCAGGCCGACAGTGCGCCCAGAACGGCGCCCAATAGGATAATTTTTTTCATGATGTATGTTCCGTTTGTAACGGGGCCGACAGGTTCGCCGGCCCGAAATTGATTACTTGTCGTCCCACCACCAGACATCGGGCTGCCAACCTGGCCAATCCCCAAATACAGGCAATTCCGACGGGTAGGACAGTTCCTTGTTATGGGCGATGCGGCTGATATTCCACTGATAAATCGGAATCACATAGCGCCCAGCGGTCAAGACGCGGTCCAGCGCCTTGATGCCTGCGCGAAAATCGCCTTGGGACTGCGGGATCTTTGGCGCCCATCAGGTTGCGCCCGCCGACTTCATCCGCGCGTTCGGAACCGAAATAAGCATATAGCTCGTTGCCGGGCGACAGGGACGCGCTGCGGCGATAATAGGTCATGTCGAAATCATAGGCGTCGGTGCGTTCTTTGAACTGGGCGCTTTCGACCGACAGGACGGTTGGTGTGATGCCGACCCGCGCCAGCGATTCCGAAAACATGTCGATCATCGCCGCGTTTTCGGAACTGCCGTTCTTGAGCAGGATTTCAAATTCGAACGGGGTGCCATCGGCATCCGCAAGAACACCGTCTTGCACAGTCCAACCTGCCGCCTCTAGCTGGGCCAGGGCCGCGGCAATGCCTTTGCGGTTGCGTTCAGACCCGTCGGACACAGGCAAGGTGTAGCCCTCGACAGTGCCCTCAAACAGGTCATCGGCAAATGGCGCCAACATCTCGGCGACGCGGCCTTGCGCGGGGCCGTCTTGCATGCTGAGCGGGGAATTGGACCAAAAGGACGTGATCCGCTTGGTGTTGCCGCCGGTGGTCGCCTCGTTGATGAATTCAAAGTTGAACACATGCATCATCGCATCACGCACGCGCCAGTCGGCAAATTGCGGGCGGCGGGTGTTCATCACAAACCCAGTCATGCCGGACGGGCGCTCGTGCGGGATGATGGATTTGACGACTTCACCGTTCTGAACGCGTGGAAAATCAAACTGGCTTTCCCATTTGGCGATATTGAACACGCGGCTGGTGTTCACCTCGCCGATTTTAAAGGCCTCGGTCGCGGCGGTTTCATCGCCGAAAAACTCCAACCGGATTTCGTCTAGGTTGCCGGTGCCGCGTTTGAACGGAATGTCGGCGCCCCAATAATCCGCGTCCCGCTTGAACGAGATAAAGCGCCCCGCTTCGAAATCATCAATCACATATTCGCCCGACACGATCGGCACGACGCCCAAGCCGCTGTCGCCAAATTCAAGGCCGTCCCATTGCGCCTTTTTCAAAATCGGGCGCAAACCGGCCAGCAGGGCCAATTCGCGGTTGTCTTCGTTAAAGGTGAATTTCACTGACCGCGGACCTGTAGCCTCGAGGCTGTCGACCTTGGACCAAAACCCGCGGTAACGGCCATGGCCTTGGGTGCCCAATGTTTCAAACGACCAGATCACATCCTCGACGGTAATCGGGCTGCCGTCAGAGAATCGGGCACCTTCCCTGATCACGAATTCGACCCAACTGCGGTCTTCGTCGGTCTCAATTGATTCGGCAATCACGCCATAAAGACTGAAAGGTTCGTCCAATGAGCGGCCCATCAGGCTGTCGCCGGTGAGATAACGGACCTGCCAATGCACGCTGCCTTTTTGGATGTAGGGGTTCAGGCTGTCAAAGGAACCGACGTTGGCGGTGACGATCTTGCCGCCTGTGGGCGCGTCGGGGTTGGCGTAGGGTAGGGACACGAAATCTGGTGGTAGGTCGGGGTCACCATACATAGCGATGCCATGCTTTGGGTCGGCCATGGCGGTTGTTGCAAGAAGGGCCACGACGCAAGTCGCCCCGAATAGACGTGATTTCAAGAAAAACTCTGATTTCATTTTGGCAACAATCCCTTTGATCCCTGTGTGTGTTGGGGCCGAGCCTAAAGAGGGTCTTTAGGTTTATCAAACTTTTAGCTTGGCCGCGGGCATCTAATTGCTTATAAAGATTTCACTGCTCGATAGGTTTCTTGCCTGTATGAAACCTGCCTCAATAACTTTACGC
>CAXIAS010000054.1:0-19418 GCA_964022195.1 uncultured Roseobacteraceae bacterium | reverse complement strand
TGCGACCTTCCGTCCCCCAGACGGACGCGCTACCAGGCTGCGCTATAGCCCGACACTGGGCGCGTTCATAACTGATTTGGGCGTGCTGGCAAGGGGGATTCGTCAGTTGCCGTGCATGCGATCGCGGGTTGTCTCGAGGCGGGCGATCAATGGCGCAATCTGGGCGCTGCGACTGCGGATAGCGTCGCGGTCAAGGCCGCCGAATAGCGACAGAATAGATGTGCGGGTCGCCACTGGCGCAGCTTCGTGCGTGGCTTGGGGCTCAACAGGCGTGCGCTCCGAGGATTCCATGGGCGTCATAGCGACAACATTTGTGTCGGTCGTTGTCGGAGGCGGCATCGTCGTCACCGGTGCAGGGCTCGCTGCCGGCTCGGGCTGGCTATCAACGGGTGCTGTGACCTCGACGCGCTTTGACCGTTTTCCCGGCGCAGGTGTCGACGTAGCTGTCGGGTCCACCGAAGCAAGCCCCATTACGTGTTTCACGCCCAGTTCGCGCAACATCTTTTGCGCGCCTTTGATTGTCATGCCTTGTTCGTGAAGCAGCGTCTTAATGCCTGATAACAGGCGAATATCGTCGGGCCGGTAATACCGTCGTCCACCCGCACGTTTTACGGGTTTGATCTGGCTGAACTTGCTTTCCCAGAACCGCAAAACATGTGTCGGTGTTTCCAGCGCGGATGAAACCTCGCTGATTGTTCGAAATGCATCGCGGGCCTTTGCCATCTAGCTGATCCCTATTTGTTGCCCGATGCGACCCGGTCTTTCATCAGGTGCGAGGGTCGAAAGGTCAGAACGCGGCGCGGAGAGATAGGCACCTCTTCGCCGGTCTTCGGATTGCGCCCAACACGAGCGGCCTTTTCGCGCACAGAAAACGTGCCAAACGATGATATTTTGACTGTCTCGCCCGCCACCAGGGCATCCGAGACATGATCCAAAACGCTTTCGACCAGTTCCGCGCTCTCATTGCGCGACAGGCCCACCTGAGAATGAACAGCCTCGGCCAAATCCATCCGTGTCAAAGTCTTATCAGACATATATTCCCCCGCAGAATTTTGGTCACCTTAGGCGAGGGGCAATTTCAGAGTCAATAACAACCGCTTGGGCGATGAAATTAAACGGGTTTTCGCCTACCAGCGCAAAACGACCGCACCCCAGGCCAAGCCGCCGCCAATGGCTTCGGTTACGATCAGGTCGCCGCGCTTGATCTGACCATTCTCAACACCAACCGACAGGGCTAGCGGAATTGACGCGGCCGAGGTGTTGCCGTGGTCCTGAACCGTGACCACGACACGGTCCATTCCGACGCCCAGTTTGCGGGCGGTGGATTTGATAATTCGGATATTGGCCTGATGGGGGACGACCCAATCAACGTCATCCGCGCCCAATCCGGCCTTGTCCAAGGCAGTGTGCGCTGTCTGAGCGAGCTTTTCTACTGCGTGGCGGTAAACCTCTTGGCCTTCCATGCGTAGAACGCCGGTTGTTTGGGTGGACACGCCCCCATCCACATAAAGCAGATCACGGTAGCTGCCATCGGAATTCAGGTCTGTGGACAAAATCCCCCGATCATCTGACGTGCCGTCACCGTCTTGGGCTTCTAGTAGCAAAGCGCCAGCGCCATCCCCGAATAGCACGCAAGTGCTGCGGTCGGTCCAATCCATAATCCGGCTGAACGTTTCCGCTCCGATCACCATCACACGGTCCGCTTGGCCCGATACGATCAGGGCATTGGCGTTCGACAACGCAAAGGCAAAGCCCGCACAAACTGCTTGCACATCAAAGGCATAACCCTTGGTATTACCAATTTTTGATTGCACCATCGTGGCCGCCGACGGGAATGTCAGATCCGCAGTCGAGGTCGCGACAATGATAGCGTCGACGTCGGCCCCTGTCAGTCCCGCCATCTCCAGTGCGCGATTTGCAGCATGTGCCGCAAGATCGGATGTTGTCTCGTCGGGGGCCGCGAAATGACGTCGTTCGATACCCGAACGACTGCGAATCCATTCGTCAGTGGTTTCTAGCGTCTTTTCAAATTCGGCATTTTCGACAACGCGTTCCGGTAAATAATGTCCTACGCCAATGGCTACTGCGCGTCGTGTCATGGGGGGTCCTATCGGTTAGGATTCTTCGTTTCCGGCATCTTGAGCAAGCGCCGCGGCGGATGCAACCCGCGCGACCAATTTGTCAGAAAAACCTGACTGCGCGAGACGAAATGCCAGATTAATGGCAGCGGCTACACCTGTTGCATCAGCTCCGCCATGGCTCTTGATGACTGTCTGATTTAGGCCCAAGAACACGCCGCCATTGACCTGACGTGGGTCGATGCGCTTGCGTAGTTTAGCCAGTGGGCCGCGCGAAAACAGAGCCCCCAACATGGCCAGTGGATTGCTCTTGTAGGCGTCGCGCAGCAGGCCCGAGATCAGATTTGCAGTGCCTTCGCCGGTCTTTAGCGCCACATTGCCTGTAAATCCGTCGGTGACGATGACATCGACACGGGCGGACGGCAAATCACCGCCTTCTACGAATCCCACGTAATCGTATTCACCGCGTTCGGCTGCATCAGCGATCATTTCGTGGGCGACCTTTAGCTCAGCGCGGCCTTTGTGTTCTTCGGTGCCGACATTCAGCAAACCGATACGAGGGCGGGCGATGTCGAGCCCGTTGCGGGCATAGGATGCGCCCATCAAGGCATAGGTTAGCAAATCTTCTTCGTCGGCACGGATGTCGGCGCCTGCATCGAGCATGACATTAAAGCCGCCAGGATTATGGGATGGCCACAGACAGGCGATCGCAGGGCGATTGACGCCCTCGGCCTTGCGCAGGCGCATCATGGAAATGGCCATCAATCCGCCGGTGTTGCCACAAGATACCGCAACCGCGGCTTGGTGGTTGCGCACCGCCTCGACCGCCGACCACATCGACGTTTTCTTGCCGTGGCGCAGCACATTGCTGGGCTTGTCGATCATTTTGACGACGTCGGGCGCGTCTTGGATTGTGACGTTGTTCGCGGAAATACCTTCGGATGCGATCAAGGCCTGCAGCTGGTCTTTGGGGCCATGCAGGATCACATGGGCCTCGGGGGCTGTGCGCAAAAACATTGAAAGGCCCTTCACGACAACGGAAGGGCCTTTGTCGCCGCCCATGGCGTCGACAGAAATCACGTGGGCAATATCCGTCGCCTGTGTCGGAGCAGTGTCCGTCGGGGCTTGGGTCATGCTAACCAACCGAGCGCAGCTTATGCTGCGTCGTCGTCCAGATCGATGTCATCAGCAGAGGCGATAACTTCGCGCTCGGCGTAATGACCGCAGGACGGGCACATGTGGTGCGGGCGCTTCAGCTCACCGCAGTTGTCACACTCGTTTGGGTTCGCGGCAACAAGCGAGTCGTGTGCACGACGGTTATTGCGACGGGATTTGGATACTTTGTTCTGCTGGACGGCCATGTCTCAACCCTATTTTATATGGGCGCGCGGCCCGGATGTGTCTGTCTTGGCGGGGTCCTAAGCCATTGTGGCAGCCCTGTCGAGACAAGATGTAAAAGAGGCCGCGAACATACTGCGAATTGGTATTCGTGCAACCCCCAAACGGAAGTTTAATTAATCCTTGTCAGAGCCCTTGTTTTCAAGGCTATCGCGCAAGCCTGCGAGCCCCGCAAACGGTCGCGCGGCTTCGTCTGTCATTGGTGCGGCGCCCGGTTGTGTAAAAACAGCATCGCCCAATTCGGCGCCGTCCTGTCTGGGATAAGGGGGCAGGGCCAGTGATAGCGACTCGGTTAATACGTGAATCAAATCCAGTGTCGCGGGTAGGTCTTCGGCGTTTTCGTCGGCGGTCATTTCGACCTCTTCCTCGGACGGTTCGTCAAAATTAGCCAGATACCGCCGCACGATGGATTCGTCTAAACGCGTCGTAACAGGGTCGAGGGTGACAACACATGACTGCACCACCGTTGCCCCCATTTGGGCTGTCAATTCCCAGTCATTACGACCCAAAGGGGCGATTTGCCCTGTAAACCGAAGTTTTTTGATCGTGACGATATCCAGTGCCCGTGCAATCGCTGCGCGGTCGTCAGCGGATGGGGACAGGTCGAATTGTGTCGGTTTGCGGGTCGCCAGATCGGCAATTCGCAAAGTTTCGCTAGGGAGGTTCGTCAAAACTGCTTCCATTCTTGAACACTATGGGGTGCATGATGTAGTTGGGGATAAAAGGGCCGATGAGCCAAGGCAAGGGGGCAGTCACATGCGCATTCCAGTTCGGATCACTGCAAAGACTATGCGACGTGTCGTAGGCGTGGCCGCGATCAGCGCCACGATGGCGTGCACACCGATTATTCGCAACCACGGATATATTCCACCCGCAGAGGATCTGGCGCTGGTCCAAGTCGGTGTTGATACCCGCGAAACTATTGTGTCGACCCTAGGCCAGCCCACAGCGGGCGGTGTGTTCAACGACCAAGGTGTTTATTACGTGTCCAGCAGGTTTCGCCATTTTGGCGCGTTGGCGCCTCGGGAAACCGACCGCCAGGTTCTCGCTATCAGCTTTGACACTGCGGGTGTCGTCACAAATATCGAACGGTTCGGTCTGGAACAGGGCCGCGTGATTGTCTTGTCGCGGCGTGTGACCAGTAATGGTGCATCGGACACCACGTTCATCCGGCAGTTGCTTGGCAACTTGGGGCAGTTCAACGCTGGCGACTTCTTAGGCGAAAGTTAGGCAAGGGGTGGCCCTTCTGTTGCAGATCGGCCCGCTCACTGCCCGCAGGGCGCAGAATGCTGATGACGTTAGTCAATGCCAGCGGCTGCGGCATCTGGCGTTCTTTGGCATGGACGGGCTTGATTCGGATGAGTTTGATGAGTATTTCGACCATATCCTGATCGAAAACGCGGGCGAGCTGGTTGCAACATTTCGGTCACGGATGATCGTTCATTCTGAATTGATAACAGACACTTACACGGGTAAGTTCTATCAGATTTCAGGCCTTTCTGGACCGCTGATCGAATTGGGTCGCCTATGTCTGACACCCTGTCCGCAGGGGGCGGATGTGTTGCGGATCATTTGGGCTGTTATCGCCCAACAGGTCGACGCCGCTCAGGCGCAATGGTTGATCGGATGTAGCAGTTTTGAAGGAACCGAACCCGCGGCCTACCGCGATTGCTTTGCGAGGCTCGGGGCGCGGTATAACGTCGGCAAAGCAATCAAAATCACGCCAAGAGCGTTTGAGACCATTGATTTGTTGCGTGTGAATAGTGGCCACGATGTGGCTCAGAAACCCATGCCATCCCTGCTGCGCAGCTATCTCGCGCTTGGGGGCAAAGTAGGCCCAAGTGCGGTAGTGGATCATCAAATGGGCACGATCCACCTATGCACGGTGGTCGAAATTGCAGCTATACCGGCGGCGCGTGCTGCCGCTTTGCGCGCATTGGCGGCGACCTAGGGCTTGCATCCGCGCACGTGGCGCAATAGCTGACGGTTTATGGCACGTGCACCCCTTCTTCAGCTTTCCGACATCAGCCTCACCTTTGGTGGCGACCCTGTGTTTTCCGATCTATCGCTGGTCATCCAGCCAGGCGATCGCGTCGCATTGGTTGGCCGCAACGGATCAGGAAAATCAACATTGATGAAAGTCATGGCCGGTCTGGTCGAGGCGGACACCGGCACACGCGTAGCGTCGCCCGGCATCAGCGTTGGATACATGGAGCAAGACCCTGATATGACGGGGTTTTCAACATTACGGGACTACGCGGCATCGGGTTTGCCTGAAGACGAATCTTACAAAGTCGACATGGTCGCCGAGGGGCTGAAATTCGACCCCGATGGCGATCCGACGACCGCTTCTGGTGGTGAACGCAGGCGCGCGGCCTTGGCCAAGTTGATGGCCGAAGCGCCCGATCTGATGCTGCTTGACGAGCCAACCAACCATTTGGACATCGAGGCGATCGGTTGGCTTGAGGATCAATTAAACACGACCCGCGCTGCCTTTGTCCTGATCAGCCACGACCGCGCATTTTTGCGGGCACTGACGCGCGCGACGCTCTGGGTTGATCGCGGTGATGTGCGGCGCGCTGAACAGGGCTTTGACGGATTTGAAGATTGGCGCGACAAGATCTGGGACGAAGAGGACCAGCAACGCCATAAACTAAACCGTAAGATCAAAGCAGAGGCCCGTGGGGCCGTCGAGGGGATCTCGGCCCGCCGCAAACGTAACCAGGGACGGGTGCGCGCGCTGCAAGACCTGCGAGCCCAGAGAGCCGGACAAATCAAGCGCGAAGGCACTGCTGCAATGGCATTCGAGGGCGGCACGTCATCTGGTAAAAAGGTGATCGAGGCAATCGGGCTGACCAAATCCTACGACACAAAACCGATCGTTCGGGGCTTGGATCTAACGATCCAGCGTGGTGATCGGATCGCGATTGTCGGTCCTAATGGTGTTGGTAAAACTACTGTTATCAATATGTTACTGGGTAAAATTGAACCTGATGGCGGGCAGGTAAAGCTGGGGACCAAGCTGGATATCGCTGTGTTCGATCAAGCGCGCGCGCAGTTGAATCCCGATATGACGCTGTGGGAAAACCTTGCGACCGATCCGGAACTTGGCGTGTCAGGTAAATCCGACCAGATCATGGTCCGCGGAGCCCCGAAACACGTTGTTGGTTATCTCAAGGAATTCTTGTTCGACGAAGCCCAAGCCCGCGCACCTGTCCGGTCGTTGTCGGGTGGCGAAAAGGCACGTTTGCTCTTGGCGCGCTTGATGGCTCGCCAAAGTAACCTTTTGATCCTTGATGAGCCGACAAATGACCTGGACATAGAGACACTCGATCTGTTGCAGGATATTCTAGGTGAATATCCGGGCACTGTTTTGTTGGTCAGCCACGACAGGGACTTTATTGACCGCGTGGCCACAACCACCATTGCAATGGAAGGCGGCGGCCAAGCCGTGGTCTATGCGGGGGGTTGGTCTGACTATCGCGCCCAACGCGGGGTCGGGGCCACGACCCCTATTCCAGCCGAGGCAAGGTCAAACGCCAAATCCAAACCCAAACCCACATCCCATCCGACAAGCGAAAAGTCAGGGTTGCCGTTCACCGAAAAACACAAATTGGCGGAATTGCCCGCTCTCATCGACAAGCTGACGGCCGAGATTTCCAAGCTGGAAACCCTGCTGGCTGACCCCGTGCTGTTCACGCAAAATCCGGTTAAATTTCAAAAGGCGACTGACGCGCTGGTCGAACGACAGACTGCACTGGCCCAAGCCGAAGACGATTGGCTAACCCTTGAAGAAAAGGCCGCGCAGTAAACCCGCGCGGCCTGATTGAATTCTAGATATGTTTCGGCGGGCTGGGGACTGGCCCCAAACCCGCCGCCGGCGTCAGCCGTCGAAATCGACTTCTTCCATCAAACGCAAGGCTGCGGCGCGGTTGCCTGCCAGCTCGTCCAGCGCGGTTTCATCAGCCGTGAACGTGCCCCAGCTTTTCACAAGATCGGACAATTCAGCGCCGTCCAGAACGGGGTATTCGTTGTTCAGTTCTGCATAGATGCCCTGCGCCTGCGGGGACACAAGGAATTCCATCAGCTGTAGCGCCTCGTCACGGTTCGGGGCCGCCTTGGTCATGGCCACGCCCGAAACATTCACATGTGTGCCGCCGTTTTCAAACTCGGGAAAGACGATCTGAACCGCTTCGGCCCATGGAACCTGCTCGGGGTCGGCCAGCATTTTGCCCATATAGTAGGTGTTCCCAAGGCTGATATCGCATTGGCCGGCCCAAATTGCCTTGACCTGTGCGCGGTCGTTGCCTTCGGGTTTGCGGGCAAGGTTGGCCTTGACGCCTTCGGCCCAAGCGCGCGCGCCGTCTTCACCCAAATGGGCAATCATGCCCGACACCAAGGCTAGGTTGTAATTGTGCAAACCCGAGCGAGTGCAAATACGGCCACGCCATTTTTCGTCTGCAAGGTCCTCATATGTGGTGACCTCGCCTTCGGCGACACGGTCGCGGCTGGCATAAACGATGCGGGCACGCGTGGTCAGACCGAACCACAGATTATCTGGGCTGCGCAGGGCCGCTGGCACCGCGTTTTCCAGAACCTCGCTTTCGACTGGCTGGATAACATCCGCATCCACGATCTTTTGCAAGTTCGCAATATCGACTGTCATGATCAAATCGGCGGGCGAACGTCGGCCCTCGGCCTTGAGGCGCTCGACCAGTCCTTTGTCAACATAAGCAAGGTTCACCGCAATGCCTGTGGCATCGGTAAAGGCCTCGACTACGGGTTCGACCAGTGACGGCTGGCGGGTGGTATAGACGTTGACGTCGGCCGCAGCAGGTGCGGCGATAAGAGTGGTAAGAAGGGCAGTGGTGCGCAAGGACATAGGGTCGCTCCGTTGTTGCGGTTTGTGCGGCTTATAAACCCGACAAATTTAGTCGGGTCAATACCTGAATAAAACAATCAGGCATTAATTCGCCTGTGCCATTACCTGTTTTTCTAGTCGTTTAACCTCGTCCCAAATGGCATCCATCTCTGTCAGATCGCTTTGGCTGGGCGTCTTGCCCTGCTCGGCCAGCGCGTCCTCTACTTTGTTGAATCTACGTGTGAATTTTTCATTGGCGGCACGCAGTGCGGCCTCTGGGTCGATCTGTAGGTGGCGGGCAAGGTTAGCGACGACAAACATCAGGTCACCGAATTCCTCTTCGATCTCGGATTGGCCGAGTTCATCACGTGCCTCAACCAGTTCAGCTGATTCTTCGATAATCTTGTCGATCACGTGACTGGTATCGGGCCAGTCGAATCCGACCCGCGCTGCGCGCTTTTGCAGTTTAACGGCGCGGGTCAGAGCAGGCAGGCCAGAGGCCACACCGTCCAAAGTGCGGGTCTGCGTCTTCGCCTCGCGCTCGGCGGCTTTGATCGCCTCCCAATCGGCGGTTTGCTGTTCGGCCGATTTGTCGCGGCTATCGTCGCCAAAGACATGCGGGTGCCGTGCGACCATTTTGTCGGAGATGGTGCGCACGACGCTGTCAAAATCGAACAGCCCTTTCTCTGTGCCAATCTGCGTATGATAAACTGTTTGCAGCAATAGATCGCCCAACTCGCCTTCTAGGTCGGGCCAATCGGCGCGGGCAATGGCGTCGGCGACCTCATAGGCCTCTTCGATTGTGTAAGGCGCGATGGTGTCAAAGTCCTGCACGATATCCCACGGACAACCTGTGTCAGGGTCGCGCAAGCGTCGCATTATTTCCAGAAGACGCGGCATGCCGCCATTTGGGTCATTGATCAGGGGATCAGTCATTGCACGTGCCTCAATCTTGCTGTCAACTGATCCTAATATCCAAACTTCCAAAGGACCATAGATGCCTGTTATCAACCGTATCGCCGATTTCACTGCCGACATGACCGCATGGCGCAGGCATCTGCACGAATATCCCGAACTGGCGTTTGAATGCCACCAGACAGCTGCTTTTGTCGTTGATCGTTTGCGCGAATTCGGGATCACCGACATTCACGAGGGGATCGCCACGTCCGGCGTTGTTGCCATCATCGAAGGGCAGGGTGACGGCCCGACAATTGGTCTGCGCGCGGATATGGACGCGCTGCCGATGAACGAGGAAACTGGCCTGCCGTATGCCTCAAAAATTGCTGGCCGGATGCACGCCTGTGGCCACGACGGCCACACAACAATGTTGCTGGGGGCTGCCCGTTATCTGGCTGAAACCCGCAATTTCGCGGGGCGCGTTGCGTTGATTTTCCAACCTGCCGAAGAAAACGGCGGCGGAGGTGAGGTGATGGTCAAGGAAGGGATATTGGACAAATTCGATATCGCCGAAGTCTATGCGCTCCACAACGCGCCTGGAACGCCGGTCGGGCAGTTTTACACAAACCCCGGACCGATTATGGCCGCTGCAGATGCGTTTGAGATAAATATCACCGGCGTTGGTGCCCATGGCGCCATGCCACATGAGGGTAACGACCCGATTGTGCCCGCCATTGCGATCGCCCAAGCGTTTTCGTCTATTGTCAGCCGCAACAACTATTACGAAGACGCGCTGGTTATTTCGGTGACCCAAATCCACACCGGTTCGGCTGACAATATTTTGCCAGAAAAGGCGTATTTGAACGGCACGGTGCGCACCTTTGACAAACGCGTGCAGGCGATGGTGATCAAACGAATGCAGCAGATCGTTGACGGGCAGGCCGCAGCATTTGGTGTAAAGGCTGAACTGGATTATCAATACGGCTATCCCGCGACAATAAATGACGCCGAAAAAACTGCGTTCGCGGCTGATGTCGCCCGACAGATCGCGGGTGACGCTGGTGTTGTCGGCGAAGCCGGACCCGAAATGGGCGCCGAGGATTTCGCATTCTTGCTAGAAAAGCGGCCCGGATCATATCTGTTTGTCGGCAATGGTGATACTGCGGGTCTGCATCACCCTGAATACAATTTCGATGATGAGACATCGGCTGCGGGTGCGTCGTTCTTTGCCCGCCTCGTAGAAATGGCCCAACCCATTTCCCCATGAGCAATCTAGCCGCCCTCGATCAAGCCCACGCCCTGCACCCTTGGACCCATTTCGATGGGTTCGAGGGCGCAGCACCAATGGTGATTTCACGCGGCGAAGGGTGTTATGTCTGGGATAACAGCGGCACCCGCTATCTGGACGCCGTGGGCGGGTTATGGTGCACCAACATCGGATTGGGGCGCAAAGACATGGCCCGCGCGATCGCCGATCAGGCCGAGCGTCTGGCGTTCTCGTCGACCTTTGTCGATATGACCAACGATCCTGCGGCTTTGCTTGCGGCGAAACTGGCCGAACTGGCACCGGGTAATTTGAATCGTGTGCATTTCACAACTGGTGGTTCGACCGCGATCGACAGCGCCTACCGGATGGTCCAGTTCGTGCAAGCAGCGCGTGGATTTTGCGACAGGACCCATGTGATTGCCCGTAACCATTCGTACCACGGATCCACGTTTGTTTCGATGTCGATTGGCAACCGCAATGGCGACCGCGCGCCCGAATTCACCTATAAGACCGACACGATCCACCATATCGACGCGCCATATCTGTATCGCAGCCCCGACGGAGCATCGGACGCTGCCTATTGCGACACGCTGGTTGCCGAATTTGAGGCCAAGATTGCACAGGTAGGCCCAGAGAAGATCGCCGCCTTCTTTGCGGAACCGATCCAGGCCTCGGGCGGTGTCCTTGTTCCGCCACAGGGCTACCTGCGCCGCATGTGGGAGGTTTGCCAAAAACATGGCATCCTGTTCGTCGCCGACGAAGTCGTCACCGGCTTTGGCCGGTGCGGTGCTTGGTTCGCGTCATGGGATGTGTTCGGGGTGCAGCCGGACATAATTTGCTGCGCCAAGGGGTTAAGCAGTGGCTACCAACCCATTGGCGCAGTTATCTTTTCCGATGAGCTGTGGGATTCGATGCGGGGTGACCGCTGGTATACGTCTGGGTATACTTATTCAGGTCATCCGGTGGCCTGTGCCGCCGCGCTGAAAAACATCGAGATCATCGAGAAAGAAGAGTTGCTCGAGAAAGCAGCCCGAATGGGCGCGTTGTTTCAGGACGGCTTGGCCACGTTGCGTGATTTGCCGATTGTTGGCGACACGCGGGGACATACCCTAATCGGATGCGTTGAAAACGTCGCCGACAAGGTCAGCAAACGGCCGTTTGCCGATGACGTCGATATTGGCAAACGTGTCTCTGACGCAGCTGAGGCGCGCGGGTTGTTGGTACGGCCGATTGGTGCGCTGAATGTCATGTCGCCCAGCCTGATCATTACGCCGGAACAGGTTGAATTCATTTTGGAAAACCTACGCGGATCGATTGTCGAAGTAACGAATGCGCTAACCAAAGAAGGGATCAAGATCGGATGAGCCTTGAGGACGCCAAGAGCCAGATTGATCTGGCATTTACCCGCCAAAAGCAGCGCGGACTGGCCTATGAAAACGCCTTTGGCGGAGCAACGTCGTTTCTGCGTCGCCAATATACCAAGGACTTGACGGGCGTTGATCTGGCCGTCACCGGTGTGCCGTTTGATCAGGCAGTGACAAACCGCACAGGCACACGCCTGGGCCCACGTGCGATCCGCGAGGCAAGCACATTGCAACCCTATGATCCGCCCTACGGCTGGAACGGGTTCGATCCGTTGTCCGAGTTTTCGATCATCGACTACGGCGATGTCGCATTTGATTACGCGCATACCCCTAGTTTTCCGAAACTATTGGAAACCCACATAAAAGGTATCATTGACGCAGGTCCTGCGACGGTAACTTTGGGGGGCGATCATTTTATCACCTTGCCGATCCTGCGGGCCTATGCCGAAAAATTCGGACCGATGTCGGTGATCCAGTTCGATGCCCATTCCGATTTATGGGCCGATGACGACATGGACCGGATCGACCATGGCACGTTTATGTATAAGGCAGTCAAACTGGGGCTGGTCGATGTGTCCCGTTCTGTTCAGATCGGTATCAGGACCGAATGCGACGACTATTGCGGTATGCCCTACATCGATGCCCGCACTTGCCATGAAAAAGACACGTCATATGTCGTTGATAAGGCAAAAGAAATCGTGGGCGACCACCCGACTTATGTGACCTTTGATATTGATGCGCTCGACCCCGCCTTTGCGCCTGGAACCGGCACACCTGTTTGGGGCGGTTTGGCGAACTGGCAAGCCGCGGCCATGCTGCGTGATTTGGCGGGGATAAACTGCGTTGGCGGTGACGTGGTCGAGGTGTCTCCGCCCTTTGACCCGACAGGTGCCACAGCCGTCGCAGGTGCCCATATAGCGATGGAGCTTTGCTGCCTAGCTCTATGGAATAAAAGGAAAAAGTAATGTCAGGTATGCCCATTAGCGGAAACGATTTGGCGCGGTTTTCCGGTCCGCAGACATTCATGCGCCTGCCCGAGGCCACATCCGCCGAGGGGCTGGATGTGGGGTTCATCGGTATCCCAATGGATATCGGCACAAGCTGGCGATCAGGCACGCGGTTCGGCCCCAAACAGTTGCGGCAGGAAAGCGCGATGATCCGGCCTTATAATATTCAGACTGGGGCCGCTCCTTTTGATGCGTTGCGCTGTGCCGATCTGGGCGATGTGCCGATCAATACATTTAGCCTAAGTGATACAATTCGCATTATATCAAATACTTATGATGAATACCTGAAGCATGACGTGATCCCGATGGGCCTTGGCGGGGATCACACGATGACCTTGCCGATTTTGCGATCAATCGCCCGCAAGCACGGACCTGTTGCCTTGGTCCACGTGGACGCTCATGCGGACGTCAACGATCAGATGTTCGGTGAACGCGAGACCCACGGCACCGTGTTTCGCCGCGCCTATGAAGAAGGGATCATCGTGCCTGACAAGGTGTTCCAGATTGGCCTGCGTGGCACAGGATACACCGCTGATGATTTTCAAGAGGCCGCGGATTGGGGGTTCAACCAATATCTTGCACCACAGTTGTGGCACAAAAGCTTGACCCCGTTAGCTACTGAAATAAAAAATAAAATTGGTAATCATAAGACCTATATTACATATGACATCGACAGCCTTGACCCCAGTTTCGCGCCCGGCACTGGCACGCCGGAAATCGGTGGGTTGACCACAATGCAAGCGATGGAATTGATCCGCGGACTGCGCGGTTTGCACATTGTTGGCTGTGATCTGGTCGAAGTTTCGCCGCCTTACGACCCTAGCGGCAATACCGCGCTGACAGGGGCAAACCTGATGTTCGAGCTCTTGTCCATTCTGCCTGAGGTGCCGTATCGGTAGGCTGATGATGATGAAAACCATTTTTTTGATCGTGATTTTGATGGGGTTGTCGGCGCTCTACGTCCGTCTTGCGCCGCTCAAATTGCGACCCGTCCAAGCAGATGTCCAAAGTGACACTGAAATGGCGGGCGGATACGTCGCAATCCGCCCGGTTGATTGCGATCCTTGGGCGCTATATGCAAGGATCACGGCCATCGCGCTTGCAACGCCTAGGACGACAATCTTGTCGGAAAACCCGCTGCGGTTCGTGACCCGAAGCCGCGTCTGGGGGTTCCCGGATGTCACGACAGTGCAGGTTATCGGCGGTCAGATGACTGTCCATGCGCATCTGGTCTACGGAAAATCCGACTTTGGGGTGAACAAGGCACGGGTTTTGCGCTGGTTGGACCAGCTCGGCCCCTTGACCCGCGCCGATTGATCGGCCAAGCCGGACCTATGATAGCACAAGATAAAATCGCCCAAATTATCGACCGTTTCGAGTTCCTCGAGGCAAAGATGGCCCAAGGGGATGCTGGCGCCGATATCGCCACGCTGGGACGCGAGTATTCCGAACTGCGGCCTGTGGTCGAACAGGTCACCGCCTACAAGGATCTGGTGGATCAGATCGCGCAGGCCGAAGACATGTTGACCGATCCGGAGATGAAGGAATTGGCCGAGCTCGAGCTGCCTGAATTGCGTGCAGCGCTTGAGGCATCGGAACATGACGTCCAGCTTGCGTTATTGCCCAAGGACGCGGCGGACGGTCGCCCGGCTTTGCTCGAGATCCGGCCCGGAACCGGCGGCGATGAAGCGGGCCTTTTCGCAGGCGATCTGCTGCGCATGTATCAACGCTATGCCGAAGGACAGGGATGGAAATTTGAAATCCTTGAGGAAAGCGTCAGCGATTTAGGCGGGATCAAAGAGGTCGTCGCGCGGATTTCAGGCACCGATGTTTTTGCGAAAATGAAATTCGAAAGTGGCGTTCACCGAGTGCAGCGCGTCCCCGAAACCGAAAGCGGGGGGCGGATTCACACGTCTGCGGCCACGGTCGCAGTTTTGCCCGAAGCCGAAGATGTCGATGTTCAAATCGCAGCGAACGATATTCGCATTGATACAATGCGCGCGTCAGGGTCCGGTGGTCAGCACGTCAACACCACCGATTCCGCCGTTCGGATCACCCACCTGCCGACAGGTATCATTGTGGTCAGCGCCGAAAAATCCCAACACCGCAACCGTGAAATCGCGATGCAGGTGTTGAAAACACGCCTGTTTGACCTTGAACGCCAGCGCGTCGATGGCGAACGGTCAGCAGATCGCAAAGCGCAAGTAGGGTCAGGCGACCGGTCTGAGCGTATCCGGACCTATAACTTTCCTCAGGGCCGGATGACGGACCACAGGATCAACCTGACGCTATATTCGCTGGGGCAAATTATGGCCGGTGATCTGGACGAGGTGATTACAGCCTTGCAGGCTGATCATCAGGCGACATTGCTAGCTGAAATGGGCGCATGACGGACACAGTTCAGGCGGCTCTTGTTTCAGGTACTCAACAGCTGCGGGCCGCCGGAATTGACGGGGCCGCGCGCGACGCGCGCCACCTGATGGCCCATGCGCTGGGGGTTGGTCGCGACCGCATCACGCTGGTTTTGCACGATGATCTGCCTGCGCAGAGCAAGACGGTATTTGATCAACTCATAGTTGCGCGCGCAGATCACACGCCGGTGTCAAAACTGACCGGACTGCGGGCATTCTATGGTCGCGATTTTCTGGTCACCAACGATGTCCTTGACCCGCGACCTGAAACCGAAGTCCTGATCGACCAGGCGCTAGAACGCCCTTTTGACAGCCTCCTTGATCTGGGGACGGGCAGTGGTGCGATTGTCGTCACATTGCTGGCGGAACGCCCCAATTCACTTGCGACGGCCGTCGACATCAGTGGTGCTGCCTTGGATGTCGCAGCACAAAATGCGGCCTTTCACGGGGTCGGATCACGTCTGACATTGTCTGTCAGCGATTGGTGGGCAAATACCGGCGGCAGCTATGATCTTATTGTGTCCAACCCGCCCTACATCGCCGCCGATGAAATGGCCGCGCTCGCGCCTGAGGTCCGCAATCATGACCCCCATATCGCCCTGACTGACGGGGGCGACGGCCTGTCGTGTTACCGCCAAGTTACAGCCCAAGCGATCAAGCATTTGAACGTCGGGGGGCGCCTGATCGTCGAGATCGGACCCTCACAAGGCGTGGCGGTCCAACATCTGTTCAAGCAGTCAGGATTCGCGCGTGTGGGGATTCGCGTGGATCTGGATGGCCGTGATCGCGTGGTTTTCGGCGAAAAACTGTAAGTGGATGCTAAATCTCTACTCAATTAGGCTGATTTTTACCGCAGTTGCGCATAAACACTTGCAGGCGGCGGGTCGGACTTGCTATCCATCATGCATCGGACGGACGAGACGCTGATAATGGCTGTTTCCCCGATACGTCGCCATAACATCGCAAGGGTCAAAACTGCATCTGCAGGGCCATGCGTAAAGCAAAAAGCCCAAAGGCTTGACGAAAGCACATTCATGAGATCATCGAAGTCACGGTCGCGGAACAAGAATCGCAACAACCGGCCCTCGGGCGGCAATATCATCAATCGCGTTTTCGATAGCTCGGGACCGGATGGTAAGGTCCGCGGCACGCCGCAGCAGATTATCGAAAAGTATAACCAATTGCATCGCGACGCTGTCTTGTCCGGTGACAGGGTGGATGCCGAAAACTTTGCCCAGCACGCCGAACATTACACGCGTCTGTTGGCTGAGGCACAGCGCGAAGTAGACGCCAAGCGCGAAGAGCAAGAAGCGCAAAACCGTGAGCGTCAGGCCGAGCGTGACCGCGAGCGTCAGGACCGGCTTAAGGCCCAAGAGGCCGCAGCTGCCGATCCGTCGTCGATGGAGCAACCAGATATGGGCCAAGATAGCGCCTTGGTTGAAACACCCGAGGCGGCCGAGCCCAAACCAAAACGCAAGCCGCGTCAGCGCAAGCCCAAACCTGACAGTGATCCGGCACCCGAAGCCGCTGAATAGAAAATGGCCCTCTGGTTCAGAGGGCCATTTTTATTGCGCCGAGGCAACGGAGCGAGCAAGCGCACAAAACGCCTCTAGTCCGACTTGTTCGGCACGTTCTGTAGGTTTGATACCCGCAGCGTGTAAATGGTCCTCGATTTCGGGGGAAACCGATTTAAGGGCGGATCGCAGCATTTTGCGCCGTTGATTAAACGCCGCGGCAACCACTCGGTTCAACACCGCGGCGTCGGCGTCATATCGCGGTGCGGGCAGGGCGGTCAGGTGGACAACCGCCGAGGATACTTTTGGTGCCGGTGAAAATGCCTCGGGGGGCAATTCCATCACGATCCGCGCATCCGCGCGCCACTGGGCCAATAGGGCCAACCGGCCATAGGCCTTGCTGCCGGGTTCGGCGACGATCCGTTGTGCGACTTCGCGCTGGAACATCAAGGTCAGGCTGTCCCAAAACGGCGGCCATGCGGGCGGCGTCAACCAGCGCACCAACAGCTCGGTCCCGACATTATAGGGCAGGTTCGCTGCTATTTTGATGGGGGGCGTCAGGTGGGCCAATGGATCAACGTCCAGCGCGTCACCGTTGATCGTCTGCAACCGGTCCGGATAGGCCGCTGCGATCTCGGCCAGGGCTGGCATGCATCTGGGGTCTTTTTCGATCGCCAGAACGCGGCGGGCGCCCTCGGCCAGCAACCCGCGTGTCAGGCCGCCGGGCCCGGGGCCGATCTCAAGCACATCCGCGCTGGATAGATCACCGGCCATGCGGGCGATCTTGGCGGTTAGGTTCAGGTCTAGCAGAAAATTCTGGCCCAGCGACTTTTTCGCAGCCAATTCATGTGTGGCGATGACGTCACGCAATGGGGGAAGCTTGTCGATACTCATGGATTGCCTTTGATCCTTTTATGCCTGCCAAAGGCTCTTGCTGTTTCAGTCATGCCCGCCCGCCCATGTCGTGCGCCATTCGCAACGCGGCAATCATCGACGCAGGATCCGCGATACCGCGGCCAGCAATGTCGAACGCAGTGCCATGATCCGGCGACGTGCGCACTATAGGCAGGCCCAATGTCACGTTAACTCCACCCGAAAAATCGAGCATCTTGATCGGGATCAACGCTTGGTCGTGATAGGAGCAAACAGCAACGTCATAACGGCTGCGGGCGGCTTCGTGAAACATGGTATCCGCCGACATCGGGCCCGCGATGTCATATCCTTTGGCCCGCAAGGTATCCAATACTGGGACCATCATGTCTATTTCTTGGCGACCCATTTTCCCGTCTTCACCTGCGTGAGGGTTCAATCCGGCGACAGCAATGCGAGGCCGGGCGATACCAAAATCACGCTGCAAGGCGCGCGCCGTGATCATGATCGTCGAAGTCAGAACCTCGGGCGTTAGCGCGTTTGGAACTTCGGACAGAGGTATGTGGATGGTGGCGGGCACGACTCGCAGTGCGTCGCTTGCCAACATCATCACAACATCCGAACAGCCGGTGAGCGCGGCAAGGAATTCGGTATGACCGGGATAGGCAAAGCCCGCTCCGTCAATCAGCGCGGCCTTGTGGATGGGGCTGGTGCAGACAGCGCAGGCCTGACCCGATTGCGCCAGTTCCACAGCTGCTGCGATTGAATCAATAACGCCACTGGCATGGGCCGGTTCAGGTTGGGCCGCGACGGCCGGCGCGCCAAAGTCCCTTGCCAGGACCGGCAGGGCATTGGGGCAAATCGACACCGCCTCGGCGGGCGTTGCAACGGGTTGGAACACTGCACCTGCTGGCAAATGCTGCGGGTCGCCGATCCAGACCATAGGGACTTGCGACCCGATGGCCTGCCACGCCTTATAGGCGATTTCTGGCCCGATGCCTGCGGGTTCACCGCAGCTTATGGCAACCGGCTTGGCCGTCTGCGTCATGGATAGGTGATCGTGGCTTGGGCCCGTGCCCGTGCCAGCAGCGCATCAGCCCGCGCGGCCATTTTGCGGCTGCGTATCTGGTTGCGCACCGCCTCTGTGTCGACACCTTCGGTTCCGGCAGTCTCACGGTTGCAAAGCATGACAAACATCAACGTATCACCGCTAGGGGTGGTCAGGTTAAAGGACGCCTCATTTGGGTCAAGCCGTGCCAGCTCAAGTGCGATGTCTTGAGGGATCTCTTCGGGTGCAGCGGTTTTACGCTCTAGAACCTCTTCTGGTTTCCCTTGTGCTTCGCCGTATAGGTCGTCGCAGGTGTCGACCCGATCATTCAGATCACGTGCCGCAGACAGGCCAGCAGCAGTTTGGCCGCCTGCAATTAAATAAGTTGCATAGTCGATCTTTGTGACCAGTGGCGGAGTGCGCGGAACTTCGCGGATGTCACGCAGCTGGAACAGGGCCACGCCATTGGGAATTGGCAGGGGCTGTGTCACTTCACCAGGTGCCAGCCCAAGGATAAGACCGTGGATCTGGGGCGGATAGTTCGACAATGGTAGCCAGGCCAAACGGCCGCCATTGGCGCGGCTGGGCAGGGCAGAAACACGTCGCGCCTGTGCCGAAAACGCCTGAGCGGAGCGCAGTTTGCTAATCCGCTGCGCTGTTGCCATTGCTTGGGCGGCGCGAGGCGGCGGGGCTGCTATGATTA
>CAXIAS010000053.1:0-20378 GCA_964022195.1 uncultured Roseobacteraceae bacterium | reverse complement strand
CCAACGCACATAGCGTTACCACGCCGGCCAGACCCAGCAGAAGTGGAAATAGGGCTCGTCGCAAGGCAGATATCCTTTGATAGAAAACGGCGCGCGCAGATCCCTACGCGCGCCCATTGATGCCGGGGGTCACCATGGGCTTAAGCCCATGGCACGGGGGTGGGGTTAGCCGCCCCAAACATAAACTGCCGCAAACAGGAACAGCCAGACAACATCAACAAAGTGCCAATACCATGCTGCCGCCTCAAAACCGACGTGTTGCTCCGGGGTAAAGTGCCCTTTGTAGACGCGGATCAGGCAAACCAACAAAAAGATCGTCCCGATAAACACGTGAAACCCGTGAAAGCCCGTCGCCATAAAGAAGTTGGCACCATAGATATTACCCGAGAACCCAAAGGCCGCGTGGCTATATTCGTAGGCCTGAAAAACAGTAAAGATCGCACCCAGAGCCACGGCCAGCATCAGGCCCCATTTAATGTCTTGGCGGTTGTTTTCATGAGCCAAAGCATGGTGAGCCCATGTTGCAGCCGCACCCGAACACAGCAAGATCAGCGTATTGATCAGCGGCAGGTGCCACGGATCAAACGTTTCAATCCCAACAGGTGGCCAGACGCCATCCACAATGGGGCTGATCCCGTCGGGGTGCATGGGGTACATAGCATGTTTAAAGAACGACCAGAACCAAGCGGCAAAGAACATGACTTCGGACATGATGAACATGATAAAGCCGTAGCGAAGACCGATACGAACCACCGGAGTATGATCGCCGGTCTCACCTTCGTGGACGACCTCAGCCCACCAAGCATACATAACGTATAAAACCAGCGCGAGGCCGATCAGGAAAAGCCATGGGCCGCCGCCTTGCTTGGGCATCCACAGAACGGCGCCGAACAGCATGATAAAGCCGCCGATACCGCCAAGCATTGGCCAGATCGAAGGGGGCAAAATGTGATAGTCGTGGTTCTTTTCGTGCGCCATAGCTTGTCGTTCCCTATTGGCTAGATGTGTTGGAGTTGTCTATGGCGTCTTGTGGCACCAATGTCAAAGTTGTTGGCAGGTCGAGCGAGGCATGTTGCCCGTCCTGCGGTAGGTCGATTTCGTAGAATGTGTAGCCCAACGTTATCGTATGGACATATTGTCCTTCGCGATCGTTAACGATGGCGGGATCAACAAAAAAGGAAACCGGCATCATCACCGTTTCCCCGGGTTGCAATACTTGTTCGGTAAAGCAAAAACATTCGATTTTGTCGAAAAAGCCGCCCGCCTCATATGGGGTAACGTTGTAGGATGCCTGCCCCGCAACTGCACGGTCCGTCGGGTTATGGGCCTCGAAAAATGCCAAACCGGTTTCCCCGATCCGCAATTCCATCTCACGTTGGGCAGGTGTAAATGTCCATGGCATATCCCGCTCAAGGGACGCATCAAAACGGACTTTGATCGTCTGATCCAAAATCACATCGGATCCAGCCTCGGCGACATTTGTTGCCCCGCCGAACCCAGTTACACGGCAAAACCAATCGTAGAATGGCACGGACGCCCAAGCCAAGCTGCCCATCACCACAACCACGCTGACGGTCTGCGCCAGTGTCCGCTTCGGTCCGACTAGTTTGGGGAACAGTGTCATTCGCTCACCTCACTATCCTGATCGGGGATAATTGCTGGACGTGCGACGTGATCAAATTTCTCGAATTTGGCTGCGTCGCCCAGTTCGGTGACCTTGACGACGGTCAGGGCGAAAACCAACCCGACAAATCCTATGAGCAGGCCCAGAACGCCAAAGTTGCGCCCTTTGCGACGGGTGTGGATTTCGTGTTCGACTCTCAATGCCATGGTTTCAGCCCCCTGCCATTGGTGTGCGCAATGCGGCTTCGACCAGCAATGCGACGAAATGCCCGAACAGGTAGAAAAGCGAGACTTTGAAGACCTTACGCTCGGTCAGGTAGTTGTCCGCGTCAGCGGCAGCGTCATCTCTCTTCCAGATATCGAACGCACCTTTCAGAAACCAAGCGTTCAACGCGAGCGAAACAGCAAGGTATACGGGGCCACCGATAGACGTCAGGCCAAGCCCGATGGCGACAGGAACCAGCAACACCGTATAGACAATGATGTGTTTGCGCGTAGCGTCGCGCCCGTGTGTTTCCGTCAGCATGGGCACACCTGCCCGCCCGTAGTCGGACTTCACGAATAGCGCGAGCGCCCAAAAATGCGGAGGGGTCCACATGAAAATCAGCGCAAACATCAAGACCGATTCCACCGTCACGCTGCCAGTGGCCACAGCCCACCCGATCATCGGAGGAAATGCACCCGCGGCCCCGCCAATGACGATATTCTGGGGCGTCGATCGTTTCAGCCACATCGAATAAACGACGGCATAGAAAAAGATCGTAAAGGCCAGCAGTCCCGCTGCCAGAAAATTGCTCGCAAGTGCGAGCAGGACAATCGCGAAACAAGATAGTGTCGCCCCAATACCCAGCGCCTCGCCGGGCTGAACGCGGCCAGACGGAATAGGTCGGTTGATTGTTCGCTTCATGATCGCGTCGATGTCGGCATCCCACCACATATTAAGTGCGCCGGATGCGCCAGCGCCGACAGCGATGCACAAAATTCCGATAAAGCCGATCACGGGATGCACCGGCGTCGGCGCCACCAACAGGCCGACCAATGCCGTAAACACAACAAGTGACATGACACGCGGCTTCAACAGGGCGAAGTAGTCGCCCATTGTCGCCTCGTGATCGTGGTTTTGCACAGTCATATCGGTCATCGTTCAATCCAAAGTCCATGGGCTAAAAACCCATGGTAACCCAGCTTCGCGCCTGACAATTGTCAGGAATAGATGAGTGACCGGCGCCTAGACGCCGTTCTCGATTTTTGCCTCGGCCAGCCATGTGTCGTAGGTTGCTTGGCTTACGACTTTGACAGTGATGGGCATATAGGCGTGATCCTTGCCGCACAGCTCTGAGCACTGGCCGAAATAGATGCCTTCCTTTTCCGCAGCAAACCAAAGCTGGGACAGGCGCCCTGGCACAGTGTCCTGCTTTACGCCGAACGCTGGAATGGTCCAAGAGTGGATGACGTCCGCGCCGGTCAGCTGCATGACGATCGTCGCGCCAACGGGAACCACAACCGCCGTGTCGGTTGCCAACAGGTAGAGGTCATCCGAATAGCCATTCTCAGCCAATTTCGATTTTTCGAGCATGAAGCTATCAAAAGCAACGCCGTCATCGACATATTCATAGGACCAGAACCACTGGTTTCCGGTCACTTTGATCGTGATGTCGCCTTCGGGAATTTCCTGCTGTTTGAACAGCACCGG
Organism: uncultured Roseobacteraceae bacterium; assembly: GCA_964022195.1. Classification (GTDB taxonomy): domain Bacteria; phylum Pseudomonadota; class Alphaproteobacteria; order Rhodobacterales; family Rhodobacteraceae; genus Yoonia. The sequence continues at coordinate 17,062 of CAXIAS010000053.1, read as the reverse complement.
AAGAGAGAACGCACCGATAAACACGAGAATCACGATTGGAACGATAGTCCATGCAACCTCGAGCGGGGAGTTGTGGGTAAACGTCCTGGGTGTCGGATTTGCCTTGCGATTATAGCGCAGGATAACCCAAACAAGCAGACCAACCACAAAAAGCGTAATCGCGGTGATGATCACCAAAAGCAAGCCGTCAAGCCATTGCAGATCGGATGCCAATTCGGTCGCGGCGGGCTGGAACCCTGTCCCGTTATCGATAGGTGCGCCGATAACTTCAAGCTCTTGTGTGACGTCCTGAGCGCCAGCGGCCCCCGCAAACATCAGGCCAGCCGTAGTTAGGGCAGTGGTGAAAATCGTGTTCAATCGCATATCATAACCTGTTTGTTATGGCGCCGATACGGCGCGTCGTGTTCGTGAGAATCTGCACATCGGCACGGATTCCCGTTGTATCCTCGGGTCCGTGTCCCATATCTTGATGAACAACTCAAGAACTGCTGTTGCGGCAAAGGGCCGCTTTGGCGCAGAAAATCATCAAAAATCGGGAAATTCCATGTCCGCAGATCCATTCGCTCCGTTCGATACACATCTAGATCGCGATGTGGCGTTGTCATTGCTACAATCTGCCACAGCCGGAGCTGACGATGGTGAATTGTTCCTAGAGCGCCGAAAGTCCGAAGTCCTGAGTTTTGACGACGGGCGGGTCAAAAACGCCAGCTTCGATGCCTCCGAAGGGTTCGGCTTGCGCGCTGTGCGCGGCGAGATGACGGGTTACGCCCACTCATCTACGATAGACGAACACGCTTTGCGTCGCGCCGTTGACACCGCTCGGCTGGCTGTAGGGGACGGTGGAGGCAGCCTCGCTGCGGGGCCGGTCGGCACCAATAAGAAACTGTATTCAGACCAAGACCCGATGCTACAGGCCACCTTTCCCGCCAAGATCGACCTGCTGCGCGAAATCGACGCCTTTGCGCGCGATTTGGACCCGCGGGTGGTGCAGGTCAGCGTCAGCATGGCCGCCTCTCACCAAGAAGTTCTTATCCTGCGCCCCGAGGGAACTTTGGTCACAGATACGCGTCCGATGTCGCGTTTGAACATTTCTGTCATCGTCGAGGACAACGGCAAACGCGAGAGCGGGACATCGGGTGCGGGTGGTCGCGCCGGTCTGATCGGTTTGATTGCGCCCGACCATTGGCAGTCCGCCGCACGCGAAGCGTTGCGCATCGCCGTGGTCAATCTTGGCGCTGAACCCGCCCCGGCTGGTGTGATGGACGTCGTCCTAGGGCCGGGTTGGCCGGGTATTTTGCTGCACGAGGCCATCGGCCACGGGCTGGAAGGGGATTTCAATCGCAAGGGATCCAGCGCCTTTGCCGGACTGATGGGACAGCAGATCGCAGCCAAAGGCGTGACCGTTTTGGACGACGGAACCATCCCCGACAGACGCGGGTCGATCACAATCGATGACGAGGGCACACCCAGCGCCAAGAATATCCTAATCGAGGACGGCGTTCTGGTCGGCTATATGCAAGACCGCCAGAACGCGCGCCTGATGGGCGTCGAGGCCACAGGCAACGGTCGCCGCGAAAGCTATCAGCATGCGCCGATGCCACGGATGACCAATACTTATATGTTGTCGGGGGATGCTGCCGCTGCCGATTTGGTTGCCGACCTGAAAGACGGCATCTATGCCGTCGGGTTCGGCGGTGGACAGGTCGACATTACCAACGGCAAATTCGTATTCAGCTGCACCGAAGCCTACCGCGTCAAAGACGGGGTCGTCGGGGCACCGGTCAGCGGCGCGACCTTAATTGGCGACGGGGCTACCGCCCTCAAGCATATTCAGGGGATCGGCAATGATCTGGCACTGGACCCCGGGATCGGCAACTGCGGCAAGGCGGGCCAATGGGTGCCCGTGGGCGTCGGTCAACCTTCGCTGTTGATCGGCGGGTTGACCGTGGGCGGCGCTGCGGGGTGATTCTGACACCGGTTGTGGGCTTTTCCGACAAAAGTGGGGCGTGATGGCCGCGGACCTAGCGGCCTCGCCGCGTCGTCAGGTTTCAAAAATCCTGAATTTTAGATTTTTTTGCAGAAAAGTTGGTTGAAGGCAGCTCTATTCACACCTCGTTAACAGTGTTCGATCTAATTTGAACTTGTAACACGGCGGAGCACAGGATGAACGGAACCCTATTTTCTTCCACTCACCCCCCAATCCCACACTCCTTGGAAGATGACCCGTTCGACTGTCTCCGCCTGTTACGATCTCGGCGGGTTGGACCCGCGACCTATCGCAGACTGCTAAACGAGCATGGATCTGCCCTAGGTGCCCTAGAAGCGTTGCCAGAAATTGCAGCAGCTGCGGGCGTTACCGGTTACGAAATATGCCCAAAGGGCGTAGTGGCCGCAGAAATGAAAGCGGCGCGCGCAAAAGGCGCGCGCCTGCTTTTGACTGGTCAACCGGATTTTCCAGAAATGCTATACGACCTCATGGATGCGCCGGCGGCGCTTTGGGCGATTGGCAACATTGCCCTATTGCAAACGCCCATGATTGCGCTGGTCGGTGCGCGCAACGCGTCATCTCTTGGAACGCGCATGGCAAAACGTCTGGCTACTGATCTAAAGGCCGACGGCTATACAATCGTTTCGGGGCTGGCTCGCGGGATTGACGCCTCTGCGCATGTCGGGGCGACGGCTTCGGGCACGGTTGCCGTTCTGGCGGGCGGCGTCGATGTCGTCTATCCGCGCGAAAACCAGTCTCTCTATGCCGATATCTGCGGCGCAGGCCTGTGCCTGTCCGAAATGCCAATGGGTACAGGGCCGCAAGCACGCCATTTCCCGGCGCGCAATCGCATTGTTGCCGGGCTGTCGCGTGCCGTTGTGGTCATTGAGGCCGCTGCGAAATCCGGCAGTTTGATCACAGCGCGCAATGCATTGGACCAGGGGCGCGATGTGCTGGCCGTTCCGGGCCACCCGTTTGACGCCAGATCAGCAGGCTGTAACATTTTGCTGCGCGAGGGCGCTACACTAGTGCGCCATGCGGGCGATGTTACTGCGGCGCTTGCGCCCATCTCCGGCCCTGACGCCCCAATAAAAACCGTCCCATCTGCGATTTCCACTGCGCCCCGGCCGCCTGTCAATTTGCGCAAGGTTGCAGACCTCCACTCGCGCATTCTGGATCGGCTTGGGCCCTCACCGCTCGCCGAGGATCAACTGATCCGCGACCTCAAGATGCCTGCGGCTGAAGCGGCACCCGCCCTCGTCACGTTAGAGTTGGAAGGCGAGATTACGCGACAACCCGGCGGCCTGTTATCGCGGACCGCGTCCGGAAACTGACACGCCCCGCGCAAAGGTTCCCCGTTGACAAAACCTGCCATTGACATTCCTTAGGCGGCACACACATGTTCGCCAAACCCAATATCACACGTTACGTTTAAAGGAATCCCATGCCAGTTGTCGTCGTTGAGTCCCCCGCTAAGGCCAAGACAATCAACAAATATTTGGGAAACGACTACACCGTTCTGGCGTCGTTTGGCCATGTCCGTGACCTGCCCCCCAAGGATGGATCAGTTCTGCCTGACGAAGATTTCCATATGAAATGGGAAATTGCGTCGGACAGTAAAAAGCACATCAAAGCCATTGTTGACGCCCTAAAAGACGACAACGAACTGATCCTCGCGACCGACCCCGACCGTGAAGGCGAGGCGATCAGTTGGCACCTGACCGAAGCGCTGACTGCCAAAAAAGCGATCAAGAAGGACACGCCCGTGTCCCGCGTTGTGTTTAACGCAATCACCAAGACCGCCGTAACAGAGGCCATGCAGAACCCTCGGCAAGTCGACGTGCCTTTGGTTGATGCATATCTGGCCCGGCGCGCGCTGGACTATCTGGTTGGCTTTAACCTGTCGCCCGTTTTGTGGCGCAAGTTGCCGGGGTCGCGTTCGGCGGGCCGCGTCCAATCGGTTACCCTGCGCATCATTGTCGAACGCGAGATGGAAATCGAAGCATTCCGTCCACGCGAATACTGGACGGTCAAGGCGCAACTAAAGTCCCCACGCGGTCAGATCTTTGAAGCGCGGCTTGTCACCCTTGCCGGTGAAAAGCTGGAGAAGTTCAGCATCGATAACCAGACCCAAGCCGAAATGGCTGTTCAGGCAATCAACAGCCGTGACATGACAGTGCAATCGGTCGAGGCCAAACCGGGCACGCGCAACCCTTCGCCCCCTTTTATGACCTCGACCCTACAGCAAGAAGCCAGCCGCAAGTTCGGCTTTGGCGCCCGCCAAACGATGTCCGTCGCCCAGCGCCTGTACGAGGCGGGTCTGATCACATACATGCGGACCGACGGCATCGATATGGCCCCCGAAGCCGTCACCGGCGCCCGTGACGCGATCAAATCCAAATTTGGCGACAGCTATGTCCCCAAAGAGGCTCGTGTTTACAAAAACAAGGCCAAGAATGCGCAAGAGGCCCACGAATGTGTGCGCCCAACAGATATGATGGTCAGCGTCGAAGACGCCAAAATTTTGGATGCGGATCAACGCAAGCTCTATGATCTGATTTACAAACGCACCTTGGCCAGCCAGATGTCCGCCGCGAAATTCGAACGCACGACAGTCAACATCGGATCCGATGACGGGCAGGTGGTTTTGCGCGCCAATGGTCAGGTGATGATGTTCGATGGTTTCCTTGCCATTTATGAAGAAGGCAAGGACGACGCTGTTGTCGACGATGACGACAAGCGCCTGCCGCAGCTGACCGAGGGCGAACCAGCCGCCAAGCAAAGCGTCGACCCCGAGCAGCATTTCACACAGCCCCCGCCCCGCTATACCGAGGCAACGCTGGTGAAACGAATGGAAGAGTTGGGCATCGGCCGCCCATCGACCTATGCGTCGATCGTGACCACCATTCAGGATCGCGGCTATGTCGAAAAGGACAAGAACCGCCTGATCCCGCAAGACAAGGGGCGATTGGTCACTGCCTTTCTGACCAATTACTTCCGCAAATACATCGGCTATGATTTCACCGCCGATCTGGAAAACCAATTGGATGAAGTCAGCGCGGGCAATGCCGACTACAAAAAGGTGCTGGGCCAGTTCTGGCGCGATTTTTCCGCGGCGATTGCCGAGACATCAGAACTGCGGATCACCGAAGTTCTGGAAAAAATTAACGACGTCCTTGAGCCGCACCTGTTTCCGCCCCTCGAAGACGGCGGCGATCCGCGCCTGTGCCCGAACTGTGGCGCTGGCCGGTTGTCGATGCGCACTGCGCGATCCGGCGGCGCATTTATTGGCTGTTCGAACTATCCCGAATGCCGCTACACCCGCCCGTTTGGCCCGCCCAACCCCGAGGCCGAGGCGTCAGCGATCCCGCCAGAGGGCAAATTGCTGGGTGCTGACGACGGCGACGACATCCGTGTGTTCAAGGGGCGATTTGGCCCTTACGTCCAGCGCGGCGACGTCACCGAAGACAACAAAAAGCCGCCACGTCAGGGCGTGCCAGAAGGCTGGAACCCCGAAGAAATCGGCCTACCAGAAGCGTTAAAGCTGCTGGAACTGCCGCGCCTGATTGGCACCCATCCCGAGGACGGTGTCAACGTCTGGGCAAATCTGGGTCGCTACGGTCCCTATTTGAAACACGCCGAAAACACTTCGTTCAAGGGTGGCACCAACGCCAACCTGCCCGGGATCGAGGACGTCTGGACCGTTGGCATGAACCACGCCGTTCAATTGTTGGCGGAAAAAGTGGCGAGCCGTGGGAATCGCGGCAAGGCTGCCACCCCGATCCACGAACTGGGCGAACACCCTGATGCTGGCGGACCGGTCAATATCTTTGACGGCAAATACGGGCCTTATGTGAAGTGGGAAAAAATCAACGCCACGATCCCGGACACAATCGAACCCGCTGATCTGACATTGGCACAGGCTGTCGACCTGATCGCGGAACGCGCCGCCAAATCCGGCAAAAAGGTCGCCAAGAAAAAGGCCCCTGCCAAAAAGAAACCCGCCGCCAAGAAAAAACCGGCAGCGAAAAAGAAGGCAGCGCCAAAGAAATAGTTCGCCGCAGTGCAGCAAAATATTTGACTCTTCGGTGACCTCGCGGCAACAATCCGGCATCAACCGGAGAAACCCATGAACAAGATTTATCCAAATGCTGCGGCGGCCCTGGATGGGCTATTGCATGACGGCATGTTTATCGCGGCTGGCGGCTTTGGCCTGTGCGGAATCCCAGAGCTGTGCCTGAGCGCGATCAAGGACGCAGGCACCAAGGACCTAACATTTGCGTCCAACAACGCAGGCGTCGACGATTTCGGCATCGGCATTTTGCTTCAAACCCGTCAGGTCAAAAAGATGATCAGCTCTTATGTTGGCGAGAACGCAGAATTCATGCGTCAATATCTGTCTGGCGAACTGGAGCTGGAATTCAACCCTCAAGGCACTTTGGCCGAACGCATGCGCGCTGGTGGCTGTGGCATTCCCGGCTTTTACACCAAAACCGGCGTTGGCACCGTGATCGCGGAGGGCAAAGAGCACAAAGACTTCAACGGCGAGACGTTCATTTTGGAAGAAGGCATCTTTGCCGATTTGGCCATTGTTAAGGCTTGGAAAGCGGATGAAACGGGCAATCTGATTTTCCGCAAAACCGCCCGCAACTTTAACCCGCCTGCCGCTATGTGCGGCAAAACCTGTGTGGTTGAGGTCGAAGAAATCGTGCCGACAGGCAGCCTCGACCCCGATAACATCCACCTGCCCGGCATCTACGTGCATCGCATCGTTCAGGGGCAGCATGAAAAGCGCATCGAACAGCGCACCGTTCGGGAGAAAACATAATGTGGGATCGCAATCAGATGGCCGAGCGGGCCGCGCAGGAACTCGAAGACGGTATGTATGTGAACCTTGGCATCGGCATCCCGACGCTGGTGGCCAACTATGTCGGCGATAAGGACATCACGCTTCAGTCCGAAAACGGGATGTTGGGCATGGGCCCGTTTCCGATTGACGGAGAAGAAGACGCGGACTTGATCAATGCGGGCAAGCAGACGATCACCGAGATGGATCGCACCGCCTATTTCGACAGCGCAACGTCGTTTGGCATGATCCGGGGCGGCAAGATTGCCGCTGCGATCTTGGGTGCTATGGAAGTCGCCGAAAACGGCGATTTGGCGAACTGGATGATCCCCGGCAAACTGGTCAAGGGGATGGGCGGCGCGATGGACCTAGTCGCAGGTGTCGGCCGCGTGATCGTTGTGATGGACCACACCAGTAAGCATGGCGACAGCAAGCTGCTAAAAGAATGCACTTTGCCCCTGACCGGCAAGAGCGTCGTTGACCGAATTATCACCAACCTCGGCGTGCTGGATGTGGTTGAGGGCGGTTTGCGCATTGTGGAATGCGCGGACGGTGTATCCGAAGACGAACTGCGCGCCGCTACAGACGCCACGATCGTCTAACAAGACATGACCTCTGGCGTGACCTGTCGCGCCAGAGGATGCCTTGGGGCCTCAAGCCCCGTTATTGTGAAACACACATCCGTCGGTGATCAATTCGGGTGGAGTCAGGCACAGACCGCGCGCAACTTTCCAAGCCGCCAATACTTTGGGCACGTAAGCGCGCGTTTCGGCGTAGGGCGGCACACCCCCATTGTCACGCACAGCCCCCTCGCCCGCATTATACCCCGCCAATACCAAAATCGGATCACCGTCGAAATGATCCATCAGCCACTCAAGGTAGGCGACCCCGCCTTTGATATTATCTACAGGGTCCGTGCGGTCGGTCACGCCGAAACGTGCGGCGGTGGCAGGCATCAGTTGCATCAACCCTTGTGCGCCAGCATGGCTTTCGGCGGTGGCCTTTCCCGCGCTTTCGATGGAAATAAGCGCCAAGACAAACGCAGGCGAAACATCCGTCCCGACAGTGGCACGCAGGATGTCCAATCCGTGATCGGATGCAATCGACTGCAGGGTCTGTAGGCGCGGAACCGGCACGGCCATACCGTCCGGCGCCTGATCAAGTGCCCGTAGCGCCTGAACCAGTCGCCCCGGCCCACTGTCAGAGGCCTTGGGTGAAATAGACATCCAGAACCATTCCAGCCCGGATACTTGCGGCAAATCCGCCAGTGGCCCCGCCGCTGTGCCCGCCGCTGGGGGGGCACTGGGACTACTCGGCGCGGCAGGTGAGACCTGAACCGTTATCCGGTTGCCGGTCTGCGACGTAGGGACCCCGACCCGTTTGAAGGTGAAATCAGGTTGCAGCCGGGTGTCATCTGCATACCCCGCAGTCCAGCAGGTCATTGCCAACGTGGTCGCCAAAGCGATGGAATAGACTTTTTTCATTCGTGAGACCTGCTCGTCTTCGTTTTTATTGCTGCCGACTCTCTCTTATTCCTGTCCTTTAGGCCATGTATCCAGGCAATTTTGCATCTCATTGGGGCGATTTCGACACATTTGAAGAAGCCAATTTGAGTTTAATAAAGATTTACAAACTTATTATTCGTTTAAAAACAACGAGATGAAACAAAAACAAACAAAAAGAACCGCCTACTTAAAATTGCACGAAACAGGACAAACTCGTGCCCCAATCAAATTGCAAAACATGTTCATCCAAGACGGGGATCGGGCCAACAAGAGGCCGGCCCACAAGAGACCCGGCGAGGTAGACTTAAATTCTAGCGATACCCTGAGGAGGGAAACACATGCTTAACTTTATCAAAAACTTCCGCAACGACGAAGACGGCGCTGTAACTGTAGACTGGGTTGTTCTGACAGCCGCTGTTGTTCTGCTGGGCGCCCTGGTCGGTGGCTTTGTTCAGTCCGGTGCTTCTACACTGTCCGCTCAGATCCAGACCGAGATGACAGACGAAGCAGCCAAGCTGGCAGCTAACCCATAATTTTAGCTTAGGCTAAACAGCGGGCGCATCGGCAAAGTCGGTGCGCCTGTTTTCTTTTTGTTAATACTGAAGACACAATTCCGCGAAATTGACTGCATAGGGTCAATCTTTGGACACAATGGGTTGACATGAAGGGCCCGTAAACTTGGTTCAGGAGCGGTCATGAGAAATTTTATTACAGCATTCATAGCGGACGAAGGTGGGGCAATCTCGGTTGAGTGGGTCGCTCTGACGGCCGGCATGGTCGTACTTGCCGGCACATCTGGCTGGCTCGTCCACGAGGCGACAAAGGACACCGGTCAACAGATCGGGACTTATATGGAAACCGTTGCTGAACGTTGATCCCGACTGATCAAAAAATCCGCAACAAAACTGAGGAAGTATCATGCGTGCAGTATTCGGATTAGTTCTACTCGCTGGGCTCGCGCTGGCAGGTTTCGCCGTCTACATGGTCCAAGGACATCTGGGCGAGCAAGAAACGGCTTTGGCTCGCGAACGCGCCAAAGCCAATCAAATGGTTACAACTACCAAGATTTACGCCCCCAACCGGACGCTCAAATACGGCGAAGAGGTGACCGCAGATGACGTTGTCTTGATCGACTACGCTGTCGCCTACTTGCCCGAAGGTGTTCTTCGTTCGAGCGAAGATTTGTTCCCAGAAGGCGAAAACAAACCGCGTATGGTTTTGCGCCAGATGGAAAAAAACGAGCCGATCCTGGTGTCCAAGGTAACGGGCGCGGGTGAAATGGCTGGTATCACATCGCTTTTGGCGCGGGGAAAACGCGCCTTTACAATTAAAGTGGATGTATCATCGGGTGTGTCTGGGTTCTTGCGTCCCGGTGACCATGTGGACATCTATTGGACCGGCAAAGCCAACACGGGCAATAGCAATCAAAACGTCACACAGCTGATCCGCACCGCCGTCGAGATCATCGCGATCGATCAATCCTCTGATTACAATCAGTCGGGCGCAGTCGTGGCACGGACAGTCACCGTTCAGGTTTCGCCGCAAGATGTTGGCGCCTTGGCGCAAGCGCAATCGACTGGCAAACTGTATCTGGCCTTGGTCGGTGTTGGTGACGACACAGTCGCAGGCGACGTCCTCGTCAACCAACAGTCTTTGTTGGGGCTGGTCGAAGAAGCGGTCGTTGAGGCACCCGAGCCCGAAGCCGAAAAGGTCTGCACGATCCGTCAGCGCCGTGGCGCCGAGGTTCTGGAAATTCCGATCCCGTGCACAAACTAATCATATTCCATTGATGATGGGGCGGCGCAGGACACCTGCGCCGCCCCTTTCTGTATGCCGTATGCAACAGTTATCCACAGCAATTGTAGCGTCCAAACTATTGATTCTTGCATTGTTTTGCGTTTCGAGGCAGGTTAACGAAAATCAAGGGCGCAAAGACCCTATAATCGAGGCGTGATCGGAGAGGCAGGTCACAATGACTTATAAGAATATCATCAAGGCGGTTGCGACCAGCATCGCATTGTCAGCTGTTGTTGCACCCAATTTTGCAGCAGCAGAAACGTTGCGTGTTATGCGTGGTGCGCCATCCAGCGCGTTGAACGTTCCAATGAACCGCGCAGTAGTTGTCGAAAGCGACACACCCTTTGCGGAATTGTCGATCGCCAATCCAGGCATTGCTGACATTTCATCATTGTCGGACCGGACGATCTATGTCCTTGGCAAAGAGCCCGGTCGGACAACACTAACGGTTTTGGGTGCGGACGGGCGTTTGATCACAAATGTCGAAATTCACGTCACGCCTGACATTGCCGAATTCAAAGAGCGCCTGCGTCAGATCCTACCTGGTGAAACGATCGAGGTGCGCACAGCCAACAATGGCATCGTTTTGTCCGGCGTCGTCAGCTCGATTGCGAAACTGGACCGCGCCCTTGAGCTGGCGCAGCGTTATGCGCCTGATCGGGTGTCGAACCTAATGTCAGTTGGCGGCACACAACAAGTGATGCTAAAGGTGCGCTTCGCCGAAATGCAACGTTCGGTCAGCAAGTCCCTGTCGTCGTCAATCGCCTTGCAAGGTACAACATTGGGCGGGGATCTGGGGCTGCAAGCCGGCACCAATACCACAAACAACAGTGGCGCGATCGCCAACGCATTTACCGGATCCGTGCCCGCGGCAAATGAAAATAATGGTGCGTTTCTATTCGGCTTCAACGCTGGCGGTGTTGAGGTTGGCATCTTGCTAGAAGCCTTGGAATCTCGCGGTGTCGTTCGGACATTGGCCGAGCCAAACCTGACCGCCCTTAGCGGACAAGAGGCCAAATTCCTTGCCGGTGGCGAATATCCAATTCCTGTCAGCCAGGACAACGGCTCGATTACGATTGAATATAAACCGTTTGGTGTTGAGCTGAACTTTACCCCGCGGGTTGTTGATAGTGATGTCATCAACCTCGAGCTTTCTGCAGCGGTGTCATCGCTTGATCCATCCAACGGGTTTACAGCCAACGGTTTTTCCGTCGATGCGTTCCGCCGTCGTGAAACATCTACAACTGTCGAGATGCGTGATGGCGAAAGCTTTGCGATTGCTGGCCTGTTGTCAGACGATTTCATTGACTTGAACGGGCAGGTTCCATGGGTTGGTGACATTCCGATCCTTGGCTCATTGTTCCGCAGTGCCGAATATTCGCGCAAACAAACCGAGCTGGTTATTATTGTTACTCCGCATCTGGTCACACCAACACGTGGTGAGGTTTTGGCTCTGCCAACGGACCGTGTGCAACCGCCAACCGAAAAGGACCTATTCCTCTTTGGTCGTGTGGCTGCTGACGGCGCACCAACCACCGGTGGCGCAGGAGAAGTGGCCAAGCAAGATTTCAGCGGCTCTTATGGTTACGTTCTGGACGATTAAGAAAGGCTACAGCCTATGAAAAAGACTGCAATTATCGCTTCTGCTATCGTAGCACTGGCCGCTTGTAATCAACAGGCTGGCGGCAGCTTTAACCAGCGTGCGGGGGCCCAGATCGACAATGGCACCTTTGGCAATGCGACCATGACGAACATGATGGCGCATACGGATCCGGCGAGCGTCGCAATTGATTTGGCGCGCCGTTTTTCCGCCGAGGTAAATTCGACCATCAACTTCCCGTTCAATTCAACCGCGCTGGATGAAACCGCACGCGCAACCCTGCGTGAGCAGGCAAACTGGATCAAACAATTCCCCGAAGTCCGTTTTAAGGTGTTCGGTCATACGGATCTAGTCGGCGGCGTTTCCTATAACCGCCGTTTGGGCCTGCGCCGCGCACAGGCCGTTGTGCTATACCTGACAAGCCAAGGTATTGAAAAATCCAGGCTTGAGGCTGTGGTTAGCTTTGGTGAAACCCAGCCTTTGATCGTGACCGAGGGCCGCGAGCGTCAGAACCGTCGCACAGTGACGGAAGTTTCCGGTTTTGTTGCCAATAGCGGGATACCGCTGAACGGCAAATATGCCGAGGTCATTTTCCGCGAATACATTCAGAGCGCAGTTCCAAAACCGCGGGTTCAAGGCGCGGATGGTGAGACCGGTTAAGAATTAAGACCAAATTTTGAATTGGGGGGCCTCGTGCCCCCCTTTTTTGTGAACAACGACCTGTTTGACGCATGATCGTCGCAAGAATTCAAACAATTACGGTTTTTTGGTCCCAATCTCGACACGTTTGCCCTTCAGAAACAATCCAAATGGTTAATTCCGTCAACCGACTCGGTGACGGAGAGGCCGCCCAAATAGGGATTGACGCAATCTTCACGCGTTTCTTCCAATCTATGGCGGCGGAAGAGCAGAGGACGATACAATGGGTGCACTACAACAACCGGAAGCGCAGACGCTCTTGGCCTGCACAATCCGCCGCGATGTGCAGGTTTTTGACTTGCTGATCGAAGACATGGAAACCGCAATGGGCGAGACATGGGGTGATCTATCGTTCGATGATGCGCTCCATTATTTAAATCAGCCGGATGCAGCCAGTCTTCAGTTTGTGACAATTGCGATGGATCACGAAGACGAAGAGAGCATTGAAAATATTGGAAAAATAATCCGCACGGCCAAGGACAAGGGCATCAAGGTTATCTTGATTACCGAAGATGTCAGCCCTGCCGCGCTTCACCAGCTGTTGCGTGAAGGTGGCGACGAATTTGTTCCCTACCCGCTGCCCGAAGGCGAATTGGCGAACGCAATAGATCGTGTCATGGCCCCCGTTCAAGAATCCGTCGCAAAAGACGAGGCGCCGACAACTTTAGCCCCGACTGGAAACCGCAACGGTGTTCTGATTCCCGTACAGGGCCTGTCAGGCGGTGTTGGCGCAACAACATTTGTTGTTAACCTCGCGTGGGAGCTGGCCACAGTCAGCAAAACCGAAAAACCACGGGTCTGCATTCTGGACCTCGACCTGCAAAAGGGATCGGTGTCGACATACCTCGACCTACCACGTCGCGAGGCAGTTCTAGAATTGCTTACGGACACAGAGGCGATGGATAGCGAATCGTTCATGCAGTCATTGGTGTCATATGACGACACAGTTCACGTCTTGACCGCGCCGACAGACATGATCCCGATGGATATGATCACCCCTGACGACGTGACCCGCCTGCTGCAAACTGCGGCCGCGAATTTTGATTACGTCGTGATCGACATGCCAACCACGATGGTCGAATGGTCCCAAACGGCGCTGGAAAGCGCTCATATCTATTTCGCGATGATCGAGTCCGACATGCGAACTGCCCAGAACACGATGCGGGTGAAACGCGCGTTACAATCCGATGAACTGCCGTTTGAAAAACTACGGTTTGTTCTTAACCGCGCTCCGAGCTTCACCGACCTGAGCGGCAAGGCACGTATCAAGCGTCTGGCAGAAAGCCTTGGTATTTCGATTGATTTGCTGATGCCGGACGGTGGCAAACAGGTCACTCAGGTCAATGATCACGGCGCGCCATTGGGGCAAAACGCGGCCAAGAACGCACTGCGCAAAGAAATCGTAAAACTGGCCAAGTCGGTTCACGAAATCAACGTCGCAGACGACGCTGTTGCGCAGACATAAGGAAACAGTCTGATGTTCTCGAAGTACAAAAAGCCAGCCACGGGCGCACCAGCGCCTGGCGAAGCGCCCAAAGGCAAACCTGCATTAGCAGCGGTTCCAAGAGCCGAAGCAGCCGAAGCACCGCGCCAATCGCTCATGAAGACGCAGCCCAAAAAGGCCGCCGAAGCAACCCCGATGGACAAAGAAAAGCGCCGCAAGGAAAAGATGGGTGAAATCAAACTGGAGCTGCACAAGCACCTGTTGGATAACCTGAACCTTGCCGCGCTCGAGACCGCAGCCGAACAGGATTTGCGATCTGAAATCAATGCACTGGCGCAAGAATCGCTGGAAGACATGGGCGTTGTTCTGAACCGTGACGAACGTCAGACGCTTAGTCAGGAACTGTATTTTGAAGTGACGGGCCTTGGCCCACTTGAAACGCTGCTCAAGGACGAGACCGTCAACGATATTCTGGTCAATGGTCCGCAACAGATTTTCGTGGAACGCGCCGGTAAACTGGAACTGACCGATATCACGTTCAAAGATGAAAAGCACTTGATGCGGATTATCGACAAGATCGTTTCGGCCGTAGGCCGCCGCGTCGATGAATCCAACCCCTATGTTGATGCCCGCCTTGCAGACGGTTCGCGCTTTAACGCTATGGTTCCGCCTGTCGCGGTCGATGGGTCGTTGGTATCCATCCGTAAATTCAAAAAAGACAAGTTGGGCATCGAGGATCTCGTACAATTCGGAGCGTTCTCCGAAGAAATGGCCGCATATCTTCAGGCCGCGGTGTCGACCCGCTTGAATGTGATCGTATCCGGCGGGACAGGGTCTGGTAAAACCACAACCCTGAACGCGCTGTCGTCGTTTATTGACGATGACGAACGCATCCTGACGATCGAAGATACGGCCGAACTTCAACTGCAACAAACGCACGTGGGTCGTATGGAAAGCCGCCCGCCCAATGTCGAAGGCAAAGGTGGCGTATCCCAGCGCGACTGTCTGAAAAACGCGCTGCGTATGCGTCCTGACCGTATCATCGTGGGTGAAACCCGCGGCGAAGAGGTTATCGACATGTTGCAGGCGATGAACACGGGCCACGACGGGTCGATGACGACAATCCACGCCAACAGCGCGCGCGATGGTGTGTCACGTCTTGAAAACATGATCGCGATGGCTGGCATCGAGATGCCTATCAAGGCGATGCGCAGCCAGATTTCATCTGCTGTGAATCTGATCGTTCAAGCGTCTCGTTTGCAAGATGGTTCGCGTCGGATGACCTCCATCACAGAAATCACCGGCATGGAAGGCGACGTCATCTCGATGCAAGAAGTCTTTCGCTATCAGCGTGTCGGTTTGACGCCTGAAAACAAAATCATCGGCCACTTTACGGCGACTGGCGTCCGGTCGGCCTACTCGGACCGCTTTAAACTGTGGGGCTACGACCTGCCGCCGCAAATCTTTGAGCCTATGGTAGCGGAGTAAACAGATATGATTTCTGCGACACCTATCATCTATATCGTCATCTTTGCCGCCGTTATGGCGATCGTTCAGGGCAGTTATTTGCTGATATTTGGCAAATCCATCAGCATGAATGGCAAGGTAAACCGTCGCCTGGACCTGTTGGAAAAAGGCGGCGGTCGCGAACAAGTGTTGGAGCAGCTCCGCAAGGAAATGACCCAGCATATGAAATCCCAGAGCATCCCGCTCTATTCGATTTTGGCAAACAAAGCGCAGAAGGCGAACATTGCGTTTTCGCCCACTCAGCTACTGATCTTGATGGGCGTCGTTAGTGTTGTCGCCTTTATCGGCCTTACAATCGGTACAGCTGTTGGCGCACCAGTCCGCGGAGTTCTGTCCGTCGGAATGGGCGTTGGCGGCGTGTTCGTATGGATCAACAAAAAGGCCGGCGCACGTATGTCGCTGATCGAAGAACAGCTGCCTGAAGCCGTCGAATTGATGGTCCGCAGCTTGCGTGTTGGGCACCCGTTTTCTTCGGCGATCTCTATTGTTGCCAACGAAATTGCAGACCCTATGGGGTCCGAAATGGGTATGATTTCAGACGAAGCCGCCTATGGCCGTGATATGGGTGAATCGCTCAAGGCAATGGCCGAACGTCTAGACATGCAAGACATGCGATTCCTAGCGGTTGCGGTCACCATTCAACAGCAGTCGGGTGGTAACCTCGCGGAAATTCTGGATGGTCTGGCCAAGGTCATTCGCGCCCGTTTTCGCCTGTTCCGCCGTGTCCGTGCAATTACAGCCGAGGCGAAATGGTCTGGAAACTTGCTGTCATTTTTCCCACTGGTGGCCTTGGGTGGTATCTTGTTGATCGACCCGACCTACTTTGACGAAGTGAAGGAAACCGCCGCATTCGTGCCCGCTTGCCTTGTCGTCGCTGGCCTGTTGGTCGTGAACCTGTTCGTCATGCGTTCGCTCGTGAATATCAAAGTGTAAGGACCCAGCTATGCAATCCATGTTAGATACCTACGCGTCACTTGGGTCCTTGGGGCCGGTTATGATCGCTGGAACGGCAGGGTTCCTAATGGTCCTGTTCACCTTGCCTTTTTTGTTGAAGAAAGAGGACGATCCGTTTGACCGCCTGAACACCGGCAAATCACGGCAACATAAAGAACCCGAAAAAGCCGAGAACCTGCGCGCATCAAAAGGCAGCAACAAGCTTGATCGATATGCCGATTTCCTTGAGCCACAGGATCAAAAAGAGTTTTCGGCTGTCAAATTGAAACTGACCCAAGCCGGATATCAATCGAAGAATTCCGTGCGGTTTTACTACTTTGCACAGTTTTCTCTGGGCATGTTGGGCTTGATCATCGGCGGTGTCGCGACCTTCTTTCAGATGCAGGCAGGCGACGTGACAACCAACAAGATGCTGCTAACAGGCCTTGGCCCCGCAGTAATGGGCTACATGGGCCCCAAATACTGGGTCACCAAGCGCCAAGCCAAGCGTCAAGAAGAGATCACCAATGGTTTTCCGGACAGTTTGGACATGCTTTTGGTTTGCGTCGAGGCTGGTCAGTCATTTGATCAGGCGATCCGCCGGGTTTCAGGCGAGCTTAAGGCGGGTTTCCCCGATCTTGCGTTTGAATTCGATATCGTTAGCCATGAATTAAAGGCGGGTAAGGACAAGGGATCCGTGTTGCGTGATATGTCCGAACGATGT
>CAXIAS010000052.1:0-20433 GCA_964022195.1 uncultured Roseobacteraceae bacterium | reverse complement strand
TCAAAAGCTGTTCGAAGTCTGCCGTCTACGCGACCTGCCCATCCTGACATTTTGCAACAAAATGGACCGCGAAAGCCGCGATACATTTGAAATTATTGACGAAATCCAAGAGAACCTGGCGATCGACGTGACCCCAGCGGCATGGCCAATCGG
This sequence comes from uncultured Roseobacteraceae bacterium, assembly GCA_964022195.1. Lineage (GTDB taxonomy): Bacteria > Pseudomonadota > Alphaproteobacteria > Rhodobacterales > Rhodobacteraceae > Yoonia. Next base: position 20,280 of record CAXIAS010000052.1, on the reverse strand, counting down.
CACGGGGCGCGAATTTATTGGCACCTATGACATCCTGCGGGACCGGCTGGAGCTAATGGACCGCGCCGACCGCAACAAGATCGCAGAAAGCATCGAAATCAATGGTTTGGACGACCCCAAACTGGCCGAACATGTGCCTGCGGAGCTGCTGGCTAAATTCCTAGAAGAAATCGAGATGGCCAAGGAATTGTTGCCCCCTCTAGACCCCGAAAGTGTCCTGAACGGGTCCATGACCCCGATCTGGTTCGGCTCGGCGATCAATTCTTTTGGCGTCAAAGAATTGATGGACGGCATCGGCACTTATGGTCCCGAACCACAGGTCCAAAAGGCGCAGCCGCGCGACGTGGCGCCCGAGGAAAAGAAAGTCGCAGGGTTTGTGTTCAAAGTGCAGGCTAACATGGACCCCAAACACCGCGACCGTGTGGCCTTTGTCCGCATGGCGTCGGGCCATTTCATTCGCGGGCAGAAGCTGACCCATGTGCGCAGCAAAAAGGTGATGGCCGTTGCCAACCCTGTTATGTTTCTTGCCGCGGATCGTGAACTGGCAGAAGAGGCATGGGCCGGCGATATCATTGGCATTCCCAACCACGGGCAACTGCGTATCGGCGATACCTTGACCGAGGGCGAAGCGATCCGTGTCTCGGGCATCCCGTCGTTCGCGCCAGAACTACTTCAAACCTGCCGCGCTGGTGACCCGATGAAGGCCAAGCATCTGGAAAAGGCGCTTATGCAATTCGCAGAAGAGGGAGCGGCCAAAGTGTTCAAACCCACCTTTGGCTCGGGCTTTATCGTGGGGGTAGTGGGAGCGCTGCAGTTCGAGGTGCTCGCCAGCCGGATCGAGATGGAATACGGTTTGCCTGTTCGGTTCGAAGCGTCGCAGTTTACCTCTGCCCGTTGGGTGTTGGGTGCCAAGGATGCCGTCGATGCGTTTGTCGCCGCCAACAAGCAACATATCGCGCTTGATAACGACGGTGACACCGTGTTTCTGACCCGATTGCAGTGGGATATTGACCGCGTCGGTCGTGATTACCCCGATGTCACCCTCTCGGCGACCAAGGAAATGATGGTTTCATAGGCATTAACAGTCAGTTAACCAATGTCGCCCAAGATACAGCGATGCGGTGGATTTTACTGTGTATTTTGGTTCTGGCTGGGTGCGGCTCGCGAACGGTTGTCCTGCGCGATGACTGGCGGGGCACACTTGCGGTGCATACGACCGCCCATGAGGTCTATCGCGATCAGTTCGCAATCGTCGAAGTGCGGCCCGTTGTCGTCACCTCGGACCAAGGGGCCGCCTTTGCCGTTCTGACCAATGTCCGAAGGCGCGATGCGAACGAGCCGCGCATCGTCCGTATGACCTCTGGCGACACCCTGCTACGCTATACGCGCCATGACCGCCTGCGCACCCATTGTATTGACGGCTGCCAAAAGGCCGAAGTCGGCGCAATCCATCTATCCCGCAAGGCATTCGTTATCGCCGCGTCAACTGGCCTGCCATTGCGCATCTGGGGTCAACGGGGCCGCTACGGCGGCGTGGTCCCCGCGCACGCCTTTGCCGATGCCTTGTCGCGGCTCGCCGATGTACGATAGAGTTTCAACATGACTTTGCAAAACCGCGTATTGCCAGATGGCCAGGTTGTTGCCGCCCCCAACCGCGGCACGCTTATGGGCAATCGTGGCATTCTGCATGGCGCTGATCAAACACTAGGAACCGCGCGCTGGCGGCACAAAGCATGGGTCTGTTGCCTACTGTCGTTCAAGGGCCGCAGGCGTCGGATCATGGCACCTAACAACTATACCGAATTGTTTTTTCTGGATGAGGCGACCGCGTTCGCTGCGGGGCACCGGCCCTGCGCGGAATGCAGGCGGGCGGATCATCTCGCGTTCAAGACGGCTTGGGCCGCGGCGACAGGAAAGCGCGCCAGCGCCCCGGAAATGGATGCAGTTCTGCACCTTAACCGTGTCACTAGAAAGCGGGCCCAAGTGACCTATCAGGCCGACGCCAGCACTCTGCCAAATGGCACCTTTATACAGATTGCAGACGGTCACGCGGTCTTGTGGGGGGCATCTGCGCTGATGTATCGCCCGAGCGGTTATTACGCTGCGATAGACCGCCCGAATGGTCCAGTGACAGTCCTGACGCCACGTCCGACTGTTACGACCATTGCACACGGGTACCGCCCCACCCTGCATTTTAGCGCAAGCGCCTATCTTTCTTGACCTTTTATCCGTTTCAGCCTATTGCCACCGATGTCGAACGATCAGCAATCCGGCTGATCCGGGCCGCGCAGTTTTTGCGGCCATGAGCGCCGAAAAACTGAAAGGGCCACATGACAAAATTCTCTGATCTGAACCTGAGCGACAAAGTCCTCAAAGCGGTTGCTGAAACCGGATATGAAACCCCGACCCCGATCCAAGCCGGTGCCATCCCACCCGCATTGGAGGGCAAGGACGTCTTAGGCATTGCCCAGACCGGAACCGGCAAAACCGCCAGCTTTACCTTGCCGATGATCACCCTGTTGGGTCGTGGTCGCGCACGGGCGCGGATGCCACGATCTCTGGTTCTGGCCCCAACCCGCGAACTGGCGGCACAAGTGGCCGAGAACTTTGACGCCTACGCTAAATACACCAAACTTTCCAAGGCTTTGCTGATTGGCGGCACATCGTTCAAGGACCAAGACAAGCTGATCGACAAAGGCGTCGATGTCCTGATTGCCACCCCCGGACGTCTGCTGGACCACCTCGAGCGCGGCAAGCTGATCCTGACAGACGTCAAGGTTATGGTGATTGATGAGGCCGATCGCATGCTCGATATGGGGTTCATTCCCGACATCGAAGAGATTTTCAAACGCACTCCGTTTACTCGTCAGACTCTGTTCTTTTCAGCTACGATGGCACCGGAAATCGAACGTATTACCAACACATTCCTGTCTGCCCCTGTAAAAGTCGAAGTCGCCCGTGCGGCGACAACAAACGACAACATCAAGCAAGGTGTGCTGATGTTCAACGAATCCACCAAACACAAAGAGCCAAAAGAAAAGCGCGACGTTCTGCGCGCGCTCATCGCTGCAGAGGGCGAGACTTGCACAAACGCGATCATTTTCTGCAACCGTAAGTCTGACGTAGATATCGTCGCCAAATCGCTGAAAAAACACGGTTTGAATGCGGCACCGATCCATGGCGATCTGGATCAATCGCACAGGACCCGCACATTGGAATCCTTCCGTGACAATGAATTGCAGTTCCTTGTTGCCTCGGATGTCGCGGCGCGCGGGCTGGATATTCCTGCCGTAACCCACGTATTCAATTTCGACGTGCCTAGCCACGCCGAGGACTATGTCCACCGTATCGGTCGAACCGGTCGTGCAGGTCGCTCGGGCACTGCGATCATGATTTGCACCCCAAAAAAAAAAAAAAATCTCGACGATGTCGAACGTTTGGTCAAGAATACAATCCCTCGTCTCGAAAACCCGTTGAACGGCAAACAGACCCCTCCTCAGGATGATGTCGCAAAACCCGCAAATTCCGAAGATGACCGCCCAAAGCGCAGTCGCAGTCGTAGTCGAAAACCGCGCGAGGAGACCCCATCCGAGGTCGCAGCACCCGCGGTTAGTGCAAAAGCACCCCAACAGACAGAAGAAACGGCAAAGCCCGCGCGCGAAGACAAGCCGCGCAACGAGCGCGGTAATCGCGGTGGACGTAACAAGGACAACGGCAAGCGTGACAACCGAAACAACGGACGCAATGACAATCGCGTCGTCGGTCTAGGTGATGATACGCCTGCCTTTATCGCAAAAAGCTTTGTTGAGCGCGTAAAGGACTAGCCAAGGCGCAATGAGGTCGCCATGGGCTTAAGCCCATGGTAACCCCCGCCGTTACCCCAAACGGGATACGATAACTGTGACTTCGGGTTTTTTGCCCAGCTCGCCTTGCGCGGATTTGCGGGCAATTGTCCGCAGCTCTTTTTCCAGCTTCACTTCGTCGGTCAATGTCTTGTCGTTAGCACGGGCCAAAAATTGCGCCAGATCGTGTTCAACGACCTCGACCACACCCGCGTTCGAGCGGCCTGTTTCGGACAGACCGGACATCTCAACCCATGGGTCACCCAGTGGTTCGTCATTTTCATCCATGATCAGCGTCACAATCATATGACCGTTTAGCGCCATCCGGATTCGGTCACGCACAATACCGTCCATCGCTCCGACATGCACTGACCCGTCCAGATAAGTGCGCCCAGTGTCGATATATTCAGCCACTTTCGGCGCATTACCCGACAGGTCGATCATCATGCCGTTTACGGCAACGATCCCTGTCAGACCGTTTTCTTCGCCTAGCTTCACGTGCTCGCGCAGGTGCCTGTGTTCACCGTGCATTGGGATCAGGCATTGCGGTTTAACGATTTCATGCAGCGCGGCCAGATCTGGTCGGTTTGCGTGGCCAGACACGTGGTATTTACCGCCCGCATCATCAATCACATCTACGCCTAGCTCTGACAGATTGTTCATAATCCGGATCACGCCACGCTCGTTTCCGGGAATTGTCTTGGACGAGAACAGGAATGTGTCTCCGTCTTTGAGCGACAGTCCCAAGTATTTCCCCTGACTTAGCTGCGCAGATGCCGCACGGCGTTCCCCTTGCGACCCTGTGACAAGCAACATCACATTTTCACGCGGCAAGTTTTGCGCATCCTCGGGCGAAATGGTGGCCGGAAAACCGGACAACAATCCGACTTCGGTCGCGGCTTCGACCATGCGGCGCATGGACCGGCCCAGCAAAACAATCGACCGGTCGGCCTTTTGTGCCGCCAGCGCGAGCGTTTTTAGACGTGCAATGTTCGAGGCAAATGTAGTGGCTGCGACCAAGCCCTTGGCGTCGCGCATCATATCGGCGATGGCATCACCGATTGTGCTCTCGGATCGTCCAGCGGCTGTTGAAAACACATTTGTGCTGTCACAGACCAATGCTTTTACACCGTCTTTGGACACTTCTGCCCACAGATCATGGTCAAACGGGTCGCCGACAACCGGATCGGTGTCGATTTTAAAATCGCCCGAATGCAAAACACGGCCATCGGGGCTGTCGATGATCAGGCCTGCGCTTTCGGGTATGGAATGTGAAATGGGGACATAGGACACCTTGAACGGGCCGCAATCTATCATTTGCGGATATACATCCACAACTTTGACCACGCTTTCGGGATGGCCGTGCTCTTCCAGTTTGCGGCGTGCGATATTGGCGGTAAAGGGACGCGCGTAGACCGGTGCGCCCAACTGTTCCCAATAGTGGCCGATCGCGCCGACGTGGTCTTCATGGGCGTGAGTGATAAAAATGCCTTCGATATCTGCGCGCCGCTCGCGCAACCATGTGATGTCAGGCAAGATCACGTCGACGCCCGGTGTCGTATCCATATCCGGGAAGGTGATCCCCAGATCAACGACGATCAGTTTCTCGGCGCCGGGTTGGCCATAGCCATAGACATACGCGTTCATCCCGATCTCTCCGGCGCCACCTAGGGGCAGATAGATCAGTCGGTCAGCTGCTTTTTTGCGGCTCATGTGTTTTCCTTATTATATCGGTGGATGACGGTCAGGCCGTGCATCGTCAAATCATCATCATAGGCATCAAACAGAGTTTCTGTCTGGCCAAAGAGGGGGGCAAGTCCGCCTGTCGAAATCACGCGCATTGGCATGTCCCGTTCGGCCTTGATCCGAGCGCATATCTCACGCACGAGGCCGACGTAACCCCAAAAGACACCCGACTGCATGCACGCAACTGTGTTGGTTCCAACCACCGACTGCGGCTTGCTGATGTCGACATGGGGCAATGCGGCAGCGGCGTTGTGCAGCGCCTCTAACGACAGGTTTACGCCCGGGGCAATGACGCCACCGACATAGGCCCCGTCAGCGTCAACGACGTCAAATGTCGTGGCCGTCCCGAAATCGACTACAATCAGGTTGCCTCCGTGGCGTGCATAGGCGCCTGCGGCGTTGACAAGCCGGTCCGGCCCTACGGCTGTTCCTTCGTCCACACGCGGGGCGGCGGGTAGCAAGCAATCGGATTTGCCAACGACCAGAGGGCGACAGTTGAAATAGCGGTCCGACAGAACCCGCAAGTTGAACACAACGCGCGGCACCGTGGACGAGACGATGACCTCGTCGATGACAACGTCGATCTTGTTGATCCCCATCAGGGTCGACAACCAGACATAGTATTGATCCGCCGTACGTTGCCATTCGGTCGATGTCCGCCAAGTGGCAATGAACTCGGACCCGTCCCAAATTGAAAATACAGTATTGGTATTGCCGCAATCGATAGCCAAAAGCATGATGCGTTCCTTTTCCTAGAAATAGACCTCGGCGGCGGGAATGGCCTGTGGCCCTTTGCCTGTGATCAGCACGAGGTTCCCGTCAGCGTCGATTGTATCGAATATTCCGGTAACCTCGGACTTGCCTGTGCGCGCAGTGACCACCTCGCCCAAACGGGCGGCATGACGTAGCCAGTCGCTGCGGATCCGGTCAAATCCCATCGCCGCCAACTTGCGTTCTTGGGTGTCGTAGGCCCCTGCCAATGTGGTCAGAAAATCTTGTGCGCCGACTTGCCAGCCACCGGCTTTGGTCAAACTCGTCGGTGCGAATGCCGCATTTTGAACGCCGTCCGGCACTTGGTCCAGATTGACGCCAATACCGATCGAGAGCCAGTCGACGTATGGCCCCTGCCCCGAAGATTCCAACAAAATGCCCGCAACTTTGCCGCCTTCCAGCAGCACGTCGTTGGGCCATTTGAGAGATAGTTTTTCTGCGGGAACATAAATGGCCAACGCCGCATAAAGGGCGTTGGCCGCTAGAAACGACCGGCGCGCTGCCTCGGCTGCGGTGCATCCCGGATGTAGAACCAATGTCGCGTTCAGGTTGCCCGCAGGCGCCGCCCACGGTTTACCCCGCCTGCCGCGACCCGCCGTTTGCTGATGCGCCATGATCCACGTCGGGCGGGTGATGCGGGTCGCTGCACGTGCGGCCTCGGCCATGGTGCTGTCAACGCTGTCCAGCACCACTAGGTCATAGCCCGAAGGCCAGTGTTCCGTTGTGGTACTGTTAGTTGACAAGCGCTTGCGCAGCCGTCTGAGCGACAGCTTCGATACCGAACAGGTTGATCCCGGGCAGCCAAGCCAACAACACAATCGCAGCAGTCACTACAGCGGACAGCCACAAGACGGGTGTCATTTTGGTGTCGATACCGTCGTTCTCTTCGCCAAAGTAGACAAAGTAAACAATGCGGATGTAGTAGAACGCGCCAATCACCGAGGCGATAACACCGGCCACAGCCAACCAGCCAAGGCCCGCGTCATATGCGGCCCGCAGCACGTAAAACTTGCCAAAGAAGCCCAACAGCGGCGGCACGCCAGCAAGGCTGAACATCATGATCAGCACAACCAACGCCATCAGCGGGTTGGACTTGGAATACAGCTTGAGCGCGTTGATGTCGGTCACCGGACGCCCGTCACGTTCCATTGACAGAATAAATGCAAATGTGCCGACGTTCATGGTCACATAAATTGCCATGTAGATCAGCATTGCTTGGATCCCGAAGGCCGTGCCTGCCGCCAAACCCATTAGGGCAAACCCCATATGCGCAATCGATGAATAGGCCATCAGACGCTTGATATCGCGCTGACCGATGGCCGCAATCGCACCTAGGAACATCGACGCCACCGACAAGAACGCAACAATCTGCTGCCATTCGAACACAATTTGTCCAAACGCATCATGAGCCACGCGCGCAAACAGCGCCATTGCCGCCATTTTCGGGGCCGTCGCAAAGAAGGCGGTCACAGGTGTTGGCGAGCCTTCGTAGACGTCAGGCGTCCACATGTGGAATGGAGCCGCAGAGACTTTGAATGCAAAACCAGCCAACAGGAACACGATCCCGAACAGCAGGCCCAATGACGGCCCGTCGGCCGTGGCCGCAATAATCCCTGAGAAAAGCGTTGTGCCTGTAAAGCCATAGACCAATGACGCGCCATATAGCAGCAGACCCGACGACAGTGCGCCCAGCACAAAATACTTGAGGCCAGCCTCGGTTGATTTGGCATTGTCACGACGTAGCGACGCCACAACGTATAGTGCCAGAGATTGCAATTCCAGCCCCATATAAAGCGCCATCAAATCGCCCGCACTAACCATGACCATCATGCCAACCACTGCGAGTGCCACCAAAAGGGGGTATTCGAATTTCAACAGGTTGCGCCGTTGCATATAGTCTTGGGACATTAGCAAAACGACGGCAGCCGCAAGCAAGATCACGACTTTGGAAAACCGCGCAAAGGCATCATCGACATACATGCCGTCAAATGCAGGGGTTACCCCCTCGCCCATGCCAATCCAGAACGCCAGCACGGCGAACACGCCAGCCGTCACCCATGTCAGCAACGGGGCCATGCCGTCTTTGGTCGTATAGACCGCCGCCAGCAACGCCAGCATCGCATACACAGCCAGCAGGATTTCTGGCATCACAGTTTGAATATCAGCAGAGAGCATCTGACCCGTTCCTTAATGCGACGCTGTGGACGCGAGGCCCGCAGTTGCCGTTTCATAGTTTTCAACCAACGCACCAACGCTTGGCCCGATCACATCAAGCACCAGAGCCGGATAGACCCCCAGTAGCAATGTCATCACAACCAGTGGCACAAAGATCAACCGCTCGCGCGTTGTCATATCGGTGATCGTCCGCAGGGATTCCTTGATCAGATCGCCCATAACCACGCGACGATACAGCCACAGCGCATAGGCCGCCGACAGGATCACACCGGTGGTCGCAATCATCGCGACCCAAGTGTTGACCTGGAAGATACCCATCAGCGTCAGGAATTCACCGACAAAGCCCGATGTGCCCGGCAGGCCGACGTTCGCCATTGTAAAGAACATAAAGATCAACGCGTAGGCTGGCATCCGGTTAACAAGGCCGCCATAGGCGTCGATCTCGCGGGTGTGCATCCGGTCGTAGATCACGCCAACACACAAGAACAACGCGCCTGAGATAAAGCCGTGGCTGATCATCTGGAAAATCGCACCGTCGATACCTTGTTGGTTCACAGCAAAGATACCCATGGTCACATAGCCCATATGAGCGACGGACGAATAGGCGATCAGCTTTTTCATGTCCTCTTGGACCATGGCCACCAGCGACGTGTAAACGATTGCGATTGCGGACATCCACAAGACCAGATCAGCCATCACATGGCTGCCCACGGGGAACATCGGCAAGCTGAACCGCAAGAAGCCGTAGCCACCCATTTTCAGCAAAATCGCTGCCAGAACCACGGACCCTGCGGTGGGTGCCTGAACGTGTGCGTCAGGCAACCAAGTGTGCACAGGCCACATTGGCATTTTGACCGCAAATGAGGCAAAGAATGCCAACCACATCAATGTTTGCATGCCGCCGACGATCTGAACGCCCAGCAGGCTGAAATTCTCTGACCCGAATTCAAACGTCATCAGAGTCGGGATATCCGTGGTCCCAGCCGCGCTGAACATGGCAACCATGGCTACCAACATCAGAACGGAACCGAGGAACGTATAAAGGAAGAACTTGAACGACGCATAAATGCGGTTCGCCCCCCCCCAGATCCCGATAATCAGGAACATCGGGATCAACCCTGCCTCAAAGAACAGGTAGAACAGCACCAGATCCAGCGCCATGAACACGCCCAGCATCAGGGTCTCGAGGATCAAGAATGCGATCATGTATTCTTTGACGCGGTCGGAAACGTTCCAGCACGAGGCAATCACGAGCGGCATCAAAAATGTGGTCAGCATCACAAACAGAACCGAAATCCCGTCGACGCCCATTTTATAGTTCATGCCCATCAGCCAGTCGCGTTCCTCGACCATCTGGAAACCAGTGTTTTCGGGATCAAACTGCCCAATGATGAACAGCGACACGACAAAGGTCGCAACTGTGGTCGCCAGCGCCACCCATTTGGCGTTGCGCTGCGCGGCCTCGTCATCGCCGCGCAAGAACAGCGCCAAAATAACCGCGCCCAGCAGAGGGATAAACGTGGTGAGCGAAAGTAGGTTGCCCATTAGTTGGACCCTCCGGTCAGAGACACCCAAGTGATCATGGCAGCGATGCCCAGGACCATGGCGAATGCGTAGGTGAAGATATAGCCCGACTGCGCCTTGTTCACGAGGCGGGTAAAGAACGGCACAATGCCCATAGCCACCCCGTTGATCGACCCGTCAATCGTGCGCGTATCGCCCTGTTTCCAAAAGAAACGGCCAATCGCCATCGCAGGTTTGACAAAAACGATGTCGTACAGTTCGTCGAAATACCATTTGTTCAGCAGGAAGTTATACAGCGGGCGCTGTTGCTCGGCCAGTTTCGCGGGCAAATGTGGGCTGCGGATATACATCAACCACGCCAGACCAAAGCCAAGGATCATCGCGATAAACGGTGAAACTTTGACCCACTTTGGCACGTAATGCGCATCATGCAGGACATGATTATCCGCCGCCTTGAAAATCGCGCCCTTGCCCGGTGTTGCAGGCCATTGGGCCGCGTGATCATCTTTGGCCTCGTCACCGCCTGCAGCATATGCTGGGGCGATCAAATCCAATTGCGGATAATGCGCATGGTCTTCGCTTGCCTCAATGGCGCCAAAGAATTTTCCAACGCTTTCGTCGCTGCCAAAGAACGGCTTGTAAAAGAACATCCCCGAGAACACGGCTCCGATGGCCAGAACTGCGAGCGGCACCAGCATGATGCGCGGGCTTTCGTGTGCGTGGTCATGTGTGTGCTTATCCCCGCGCGGATTGCCCCAGAACGTAAGGAACATCAGGCGCCAGCTGTAGAAACTTGTCATGCCAGCGGCGATCACAAGCATCCAGAAAGCATAGCCCCCCGCAGTGCCTGCAAAAGCGCTTTCAATCACGGCGTCTTTGGACAAGAAGCCCGCAAAACCGATGTGCGTCAGCGGAATACCAACGCCGGTAATGGCCAGCGTGCCGATCAGCATGGCCCAGAACGTCATGGGCATCTTGTTCTTCAGGCCGCCATAGTTCCGCATATCTTGTTCGTGGTGCATCCCGTGGATTACGGAGCCTGCGCCAAGGAACAACATCGCCTTAAAGAACGCGTGTGTCAGCAGGTGGAACATGGCGACAGAATAGACACCAACACCTGCGGCCACGAACATATAGCCCAGCTGGGACATGGTCGAATAGGCGATGACCCGTTTGATGTCGTTTTGCACCAAGCCAACGGTCGCCGCCATAAAGGCCGTCGTGGCCCCCATAAAGACGATGAATTGCTTGGCCTCTGGCGCGTATTCCATCAGCGGCGACATGCGACAAACAAGGAAGACACCCGCCGTCACCATGGTGGCCGCGTGAATAAGGGCGGACACAGGGGTCGGGCCTTCCATCGCGTCTGGCAACCAAGTGTGCAAGAACAATTGCGCCGATTTACCCATTGCACCAACAAACAACAGGAACGCCAACAGGTTCGCCGCATTCCAGTCAGCCCAAAGGAAATGTAGCTGCGTTTCGGCCAACTGCGGAGCGGCGGCAAAGATATCGTCGAATTTGATGCTATCGGTCAGGAAAAACAGACCGAAAATGCCCAAGGCAAAGCCAAAGTCGCCGACACGGTTGACCACAAACGCCTTGATCGCGGCGGCGTTGGCGCTGGGTTTCTTGTAATAGAACCCGATCAACAGGTAGGACGCGACGCCCACGCCTTCCCAGCCAAAGAACATCTGGACCAGATTGTCGGACGTGACCAGCATCAACATCGCAAAGGTAAAGAACGACAGATAGGCGAAGAAACGTGCCTTATACGGTGTGCCATCTGCGAAATTCTCGTCGTGGGCCATGTAGCCGAACGAATACAGGTGAACCAGCGCGGACACTGACGTGATCACGATCAACATGATCGCGGTCAGGCGGTCCATACGGATGCCCCAATCGGTGGACAGGCTGCCGGATTCAATCCAACGCAGCAGCGGGATGCTTTCTGTCACGCCGTCGAATGTGAAGAAAACGATCCACGACAGAAAGGCCGCTAGGAACAACAAGCCGGTTGTGATCCACTGCGCCGCCGCCTCACCGATAATTTTCCAGCCAAAGCCGCCGATGATCGCGCCAACCAATGGGGCAAATAGGATGATGGTTTCCATGTGATTAACCCTTCATCACGTTGACGTCTTCGACGTCGATCGACCCGCGGTTGCGGAAGAAACAAACAAGGATCGCCAAACCAATCGCGGCCTCTGCGGCAGCAACTGTCAGAACGAACAATGTGAACACTTGGCCAACCAGATCGCCCAGATAGGACGAGAAAGCGACAAAGTTGATGTTCACCGCAAGCAGCATCAATTCAATGCTCATAAGCAGGATGATGACGTTCTTGCGGTTCAGGAACAGGCCAAAGATGCCAATCACAAACAGCGCGGCGGCCACTGCGAGGTAGTGTTCAATACCGATAGTCATTTATAGCCCCTGCCCTGGTTTGACGTCTTTGAGTTCCATCGCTTTCGCCGGATCACGGTGCATCTGTGCCATCACGTTTTGGCGTTTCACATCCACGCGGTGGCGCAGTGTCAGAACGATGGCGCCGATCATGGCGACCAACAGGATCAGACCTGCGAGTTGGAACAAAATGATGTATTTATCGTAGATCAACAGGCCCAACGACGTGGTGTTGAACCCATCGCCCGTTGGCGCAGCAAGGTTGCCACTGGCAGTATCTGCATAGGTCCACGCGCCGAATGCCATGCCCAGTTGCATCAAGATCACAACCCCAATGAGCAATGCCAGCGGCATATAGCGGGCCATTTCGGCCTTTAGCTCGGCGAAATCAACGTCCAGCATCATCACAACAAACAGGAACAAAACCGCGACCGCGCCGACGTAGACGATGATCAACAGCATCGCGACAAATTCCGCGCCAAGCAGCACGAACAATCCCGCCGATGACAGAAAGGCAAGGATCAGCCAGAGGACCGAATGCACCGGATTGCGGCTAAGTACCGTCATCAGGCCCCCGCCCACCGTGGTGATCGCGAAGAGGTAAAATGTGAGTGCGGCAACGGCCATGTGGTTGCTTCCTTTTCCTCGTGCCCCGCGCGTTAGCGGTAAGGCGCGTCCAATTCCAGATTGCGGGCGATTTCCGCTTCCCAACGGTCACCGTTGGCCAGCAATTTATCTTTGTCGTAATACAGCTCTTCGCGGGTCTCGGTTGAGAACTCGAAATTCGGGCCTTCAACGATGGCATCCACTGGGCAGGCTTCTTGGCAGAAACCGCAGTAGATGCATTTTGTCATATCAATGTCATAGCGCGTGGTGCGGCGGCTGCCGTCGTCACGTGGTTCCGCGTCGATGGTGATCGCTTGGGCTGGGCATACGGCCTCGCACAGTTTGCAGGCGATGCAGCGTTCTTCACCGTTGGGATAGCGGCGCAGCGCGTGCTCACCACGGAACCGCGGGGACAATGGCCCCTTTTCGTGTGGATAGTTCAGCGTGTATTTTGGCAAAAACATGTGCTTGAAGCCAAGCCGCATGCCATTCCAGAAATCGCTAAGCAGAAAGTATTTGGCGGCGCGTGTGTAATCCATCGATTAACCCCCGATTGCCCAGCGAGCCCAAAAGCCCCCCAGAACCTCAAATTTTGCAAGGAATGACACCAGAACAACCCATGCCAGCGACAGTGGAAGAAAGACCTTCCAACCGATGCGCATCAACTGGTCGTAGCGGTAACGCGGCGTGATCGCTTTGACCATTGCGAAGACAAAGAAGCAGGCGCCCATTTTCAGGATCATCCACAAGATGCCATCAGGCAGTCCCGGGATCGGGGACAACCAGCCGCCCAAGAACAACAGCGAGATCAGCGCGCACATCAGAACCACGGCCATCAGTTCACCGATCATGAACAGCAGGAATGGTGTGGACGAATATTCGACCTGATAGCCTGCAACCAGCTCGGCCTCAGCCTCTGGCAGGTCGAACGGCGGGCGGTTTGTCTCAGCCAAGGCACTGATAAAGAACAAGAACAACATTGGGAAATGTGCGACCCAATACCAGTTCAACAGCCCTGCATTGCCGCGCTGTGCCTCAACGATATCACCGAAATTCATCGATCCCGTCGAGATGATGATGCCAATGATGATCAGACCCAGTGATACCTCGTAGGAAATCATCTGCCCTGCCGACCGTAGCGATCCCAAGAACGGATATTTCGAATTCGACGCCCATCCGCCCATGATCACGCCGTAGACCTCTAGGCTGGACACCGCAAAAACGAACAGGATCGCGACGTTGATGTCGGACAGAACCCAACCGTCATTGAACGGGATCACCGACCATGCCACCACGGCCATCACAAAAGAAATCATCGGCGCAAGAAAAAAGACAGCCTTGTCAGCACCAGCAGGCACCACGATTTCTTTGACGATGTATTTCAGAAAATCGGCAAATGATTGCAGCAAGCCCCAAGGACCAACGACATTCGGACCCTTGCGGCGCATCACAGCGGCCCAGACCTTGCGGTCGGCATACATCAGAAATGCCAGCGCCACCAACAGCGGAACAAGAACCAACAGACATTGCCCGAGGATTAACAGGAACATGCCCAGATAGGTATTGGTGAAAAATTCGACCATATTCGCTTTCCTCACACCGTTGGAATACCGGACGTGCCGCAATTTGCGACTGTCACTTCGGCGTCAATTGTTTTCAGCCCCTGCGGAAGCGAGGGCGAGATTGTATAAACCGCATCGGCGGACGTCAAAATGCCGTCTTGCGACGTGCGGGTGCGCACATGGCGCAAGAACCCGTAACCACGGATCAATGTATATTGCGCGGCGGCGCATTCGGCGTATTGGGTGACCTCTTCGAACGACATGGCACCCGTCATCTGAACCCGAAAGTTGACCAGATCTCCGTCTAAAAGGCGCGTTTCGATCCCGTCATAAGACGGCGCAACCGGCCCTTTGCTGGCAAGATCCTCAGCAGGGGCGCAGGCCGCAAGGGCCAAGAGGGATATGAGTGCCAGTGGCTTCACTTATTCGGCTGCCATGGCGGCGTTTGCCCGCTCTTTTGCGTTTGCTGATAGCTCGCCCATCAATTGGCTCGCTCGTGCGATCGGGTTGGTCAGATAGAAATCAGTCACGGCATAACGGAAGTCAGCCTTGCCCATTTTCTTGGCTTTCTCGGCCTTCCACTTGTTGGTGGCAACCACGTCCACGTCACCCAAATGCGGGTGCGTCGCAACCATAGCTGAGCGCAATGCGCCAAGGCTGTCGAACGGAAGAGTAGCCCCCAGTTCAGCAGAAAGCGCGCGCAAGATCGCCCAGTTTTCTTTGGCCTCGCCAGGAGCAAAACCGGCACGAAGTGCAAGTTGCGGACGACCTTCGGTGTTCACAAACAGTCCGTTTTCTTCGGTGTAGGCCGCAGCGGGCAGGATGATATCGGCACGGTGTGCGCCGCGGTCGCCGTGCGACCCTTGATAGATCACAAACGGGCCAGCATCGATATCCAGCTCATCGGCACCCATGTTATAGATGACTTCGGCACCTTCGACAGCGGCCTTGAGGCCCCCATCAGTCACTGCGCCCACATCCATAGCCCCCACGCGCGATGCCGCTGTGTGCAAAACCATGAACTTTGCAGAGCCAATGGCCGCCATGACGGACCCGAGAACGGCAGCGCCATCAGCCTCGGTCACGGCGCCAGTGCCAAGAATGACCAAGGCGTTTTCATCAAGCTTGCCGATTGACGCAATCGCGTCGCGGCCCGCACCCAATTCGGAGACCGGATAAGTAAGGTCAACAGGCGCGCCAATCCGAGAGATATTCGCACCGCGTGACCATGCCTGACGCAAGCGCGCGTTCAGCACAGGTGATTCCAGCTTAGGGTTTGTGCCGATCAAGATGATCGTGGCCACGCTGTCGATGTCTTCGATTGCAGCCGTGCCCACGTAACCGGACCGGTTGCCCGCAGGAAGCGCGGCATTGTCGGTGCGACATTCGACGGAACCGCCCTGCCCCTCGATCAAGGCCTTCAATGCAAAGGCGGCTTCGGTCGGGGCCAGGTCGCCCACAAGGCCTGCTACTTTCTTGCCCTTCATCGCGGCAGCGGCAGCGGTCAATGCCTCTGCCCAGCCTGCGGGGCGCAGTTTGCCGTTCTCACGAATGTAAGGTGTGTCCAGACGCTGACGGCGCAGACCATCCCAGACGAAGCGGGTCTTATCGGAAATCCATTCCTCATTCACGCCGTCATGGTTGCGTGGCAGCATGCGCATAACTTCTCGGCCCTTGGTATCCACACGGATATTGGACCCAAGCGCGTCCATCACGTCGATGGTTTCGGTCTTGGTCAACTCCCAAGGACGGGCAGTAAAGGCATAGGGTTTCGAGACCAGCGCGCCAACGGGGCACAGGTCAATGATGTTGCCCTGCATGTTGCTGTCCAGGGTTTCACCCAAATAGGATGTAATCTCGGCGTCTTCACCACGGCCCGTCTGGCCCATCTGATGGATGCCCGCAACCTCGGTTGTGAAACGCACACAACGGGTGCAGGAAATACAGCGCGTCATGTGGGTCTCGACAAGCGGACCTAGATCCAGATCATCCGTCGCGCGTTTAGGCTCGCGAAAACGGCTAAAGTCGACGCCATATGCCATCGCCTGATCTTGCAGATCGCATTCGCCACCTTGGTCACAAATCGGGCAATCCAGCGGGTGGTTGATCAGCAGAAATTCCATCACGCCCTCGCGGGCCTTTTTGACCATAGGCGAATTGGTTTTCACAACAGGCGCCTGCCCCTCGGGGCCGGGACGCAGATCACGGACCTGCATCGCACATGATGCCGCAGGCTTCGGTGGGCCGCCGACGACCTCGACCAGACACATGCGGCAGTTGCCGGCAATGGACAGACGCTCGTGATAACAAAAACGAGGGATCTCAACGCCTGCTTCTTCGCAGGCCTGGATGAGGGTCATAGCCCCATCAACCTCTACCTCGGTTCCATCAATGACGACTTTGCGCAGATCAGACATGGGCAGCCTTTATGTTCCGTTGTCCCACGCCTGACAAAATCCGCAAACGGGGGTTGGTCGCGGTTCTAACGCGACATCGCCCGCGATGCCAGTCAGATCGACAAAAAAACCACCGGAAAAGTCAGGGTTTTGTGGACCTTGTTCCGCAAATCATCGCAAATGGCCCGCATGTTCAACGCAGCAAGTTGCCAACAACCGTCCCCGCCGCCATTTCCGAGCGGGCAACATCGCAATATGTAGCCTCTTGGCCTGCAATCACACCTTTGTCGGCCAGCCGGCCACGCGCAATAACTGTCAGGCGATTTTCTTCTGCTTTATCATTGATATAAGCGTCGATTTCATTGTTTGAATACCCCAATTCCTTGGCGTGGTCGCGCAATGAATACAGATAACTAATCCCGCGCAGCAGTCGGGCGCTGACAGAACTACAGTTCTCGCTCAGCTCATAGGCCATGCCAGCGACAATGATTCCCTCGCGCACATAGGTTACATCCTTTAGCGCGGGTTTTGCGGTCGCAGCACCACCGAGGACCGTTAACCCCAGGACTGTGGCAACCGATAACATCTTTAAGGTTTTGGTCATGGTAACGTCCAAATCATCTGCTCTATGGGACAACAGTCCAATTATGAGCGATGATATTCAATAGCAGGTTGGCGCAGGAGGGGAAAATCGCCAAAATTGGATCAAGCAGGTAACTGGCCCTGCCCGCGCAGATAATCCCACCCAAACGCATGTTCGCTATCGCCATTGGCTTCTAGGTGTCGAAACCGCGCAATCGCTTCGACCAAATCAGGCCGATGGCCTTGGGGAACCTGCCATAGAACAAACCGCAGGCTGTCCACCGCATCATACCATTCCGCGCGCCTGTCGTAGAACCGCTTATGAACCGTGTTCCACACAAAATGCTCTAGCGAATTCAGATCACGCCAAACCGACAAGGTCGAGGCAGTCCGGGGATTTCCAAACGGACCGTTCGGATCGCGTTGCGCGGCATCCATGTCATCGTCAGACATCCGCCAGATAAATCCGTCGGAGCGTTCGGCCACCTTGTTAACAATAGCTATGCCGTCCACAAACCCTTGGACACGCGGATCATCCCAGTCATGTTTCAAAATCCCAAGGTTCAACTCGGCAAGATGCATCAGCGGCGGCGGCGATCACGAGACGGGGCAATGCCACCCGCCGCTTTGCGCAAGAAGGCAAAGGACATAATGATCCCGACAAACGCCAAACCAACAACAGCGACCCAAACCCATGCCGGGGCAAAACCAAAATCAATCGCGACATATGTGAACCAGACCGGCACACCACACAAGAACACCGTCGCGATGGCAGCCAGCAGGCTTAGAAACCCGTCCCATACATGGCTGACCTTCATCGCCTATTCTGCGGCGTAAGTGCGTTTATGCCTGATACGGTCTTCAATTTCGTCGCGGAAATTGTTGATCAAACCTTGGATCGGCCACGCGGCGGCATCCCCCAGCGCACAGATTGTGTGGCCTTCGACCTGTTTGGTCACGTCAAATAGCATGTCGATCTCTTCCGGATCAGCGTTGCCTTCGACCAGTCGGGCCATAACGCGCATCATCCAGCCTGTGCCTTCGCGGCACGGGGTGCATTGGCCGCAGCTTTCGTGTTTATAGAATTTCGCTAGACGCCAGATGCCTTTGATGATGTCGGTGGACTGGTCCATCACGATCACCGCCGCAGTGCCCAGACCCGACCCCAGCTCGTTGCGCAGGTAGTCGAAATCCATGATTGCGTCTTTCATGTTTTCGCCGCGCACACAGGGAACAGAGGAGCCACCGGGGATCACAGCCTTGAGGTTGTCCCAGCCGCCACGAATCCCGCCGCAGTGTTTCTCAATCAGTTCCTCAAAGGAAATCGACATTTCCTCTTCTACAACGCAAGGGTTGTTCACATGGCCCGAAATCGCAAACAGCTTGGTGCCGGCATTATTCGGACGGCCCATGGACGAAAACCAGCCTGCGCCACGGCGCAGGATCGTCGGCACAACAGCAATTGATTCCACGTTGTTCACAGTGGTCGGGCACCCATAGAGGCCCGCGCCCGCAGGGAATGGCGGCTTCATGCGCGGCATGCCCTTTTTACCCTCGAGCGATTCTAGCAGTGCGGTTTCTTCACCGCAAATGTAGGCGCCCGCACCGTGGGCGACGTAGATGTCAAAATCCCAACCGGATTTAGCCGCGTTTTTGCCGACCAGACCTGCCGCATATGCCTCGTCGATAGCCGCCTGAAGCGCCTCACGTTCACGGATGTATTCGCCGCGAATGTAAATATAGCAAGCGTTCGCATTCATCGCAAAAGACGCGATCAGGCAGCCTTCGATCAGCGTGTGCGGATCGTGGCGCATAATCTCGCGGTCTTTACATGTGCCCGGCTCGGATTCGTCAGCGTTCACAACCAGATAGGACGGGCGGCCATCGCTTTCTTTTGGCATGAACGACCACTTAAGTCCGGTTGGGAAACCTGCCCCGCCACGGCCGCGCAAACCGGATGCCTTCATCTCATCGATGATCCAGTCGCGGCCCTTTTTGATCAGGCCAGCTGTGCCATCCCAGTGGCCCCGCTGCTGCGCGCCTTTCAACGTGCGTTCATGCATACCATAGATGTTGGTGAAAATCCGGTCTTGGTCTTTGAGCATTAGCCCTCATCCTCATCTTCACGGCGCGCACGCCAGACTTTGAACGTCATATAAAGCGCTACGCCAAAACCTGCCAGCGCCAAAAGATCAAAAAGGGCCCGTATCCGCATGGACAGGCCCAATTTATTCCCCAAAAAGATGGCGCAAATCCAAAACACACCCGCTCCGGCCATTACAAGCGCGGCACGCTGGCCGTTACGGGATATGTCTTGGTTTTGCTTCATCGGTCTTCAGATGGCGTTAATAAACGCCGCCTTTCTTCACTTTTTTGGAAAATTCGGTCGCGCCGCCTTTGGCAAGAACTCGAGCCTGCTTGATCCAGTCGTCACGTTTCACACGCCCGCTAAAGCGGCCAAGGTTGTCATCGACCCAACGAATTTGCGGACCGCGCCATTCGGCAACCTGATCAAAGTGATAGACGCCCATGTCATTGAGCATCGCCTCAAGCTTGGGACCAACGCCTTTGATCATTTTTAGATTGTCTGCGCCGCCCGCACGGGCCTTGGTCAGCATTGCGGGCTTATCCTCGTCACGGCGCTTGGCCGCCGCTTTCGCTGCAGGTTTG
>CAXIAS010000051.1:0-20836 GCA_964022195.1 uncultured Roseobacteraceae bacterium | reverse complement strand
AACCGCCGGGGACAGAGGCAGTATAAATGACGATCAAAACCAAGGGGCCAATTGCGGCCAAAGGGGCGGCAACGCTTCCGCTGAACACAATTATCGACGGTGACTGCATAGAGGTCATGAACAACCTGCCTGAATGCAGTGTTGACCTGATCTTTGCCGATCCGCCGTATAACCTGCAACTGCGCGGTGACCTGCACCGCCCCGACAATTCCAAGGTCGATGCCGTCGACAATGACTGGGATCAGTTCGACAGTTTTGCAGTCTACGACAAATTCACCCGCGACTGGCTCAAGGCCGCGCGCCGTATTCTGAAACCTAATGGTGCGATCTGGGTCATTGGCAGCTATCACAACGTGTTCCGTATGGGCGCCGAGCTGCAGAACCAAGGCTTCTGGATCCTCAACGATGTGGTGTGGCGCAAGTCGAACCCGATGCCGAACTTTCGCGGCAAACGCTTGACCAATGCCCACGAGACGCTGATCTGGGCCGCCAAAGAAGAGGCCAGCAAATACACCTTTAACTATGAGGCGCTCAAGGCGCTGAACGAAGGGGTGCAGATGCGATCCGATTGGGTTCTGCCGATCTGCACGGGCCATGAGCGGCTCAAGAATGAAAACGGTGACAAAGCGCATCCAACCCAAAAGCCGCAATCCCTGCTGCACCGCGTTCTGGTATCCACCACCAACCCCGGCGATGTGGTCCTCGACCCGTTCTTTGGCACAGGCACAACCGGTGCGGTCGCCAAAATGCTGGGCCGCGAATACATCGGGATCGAGCGCGAAGCCGAGTACCGTAAAGTCGCCGAAAAGCGCATCAAGAACACCCGCAAGTTCGACAAGGAAGCGCTGGAAGTCAGCCAGTCCAAACGGGCCGAACCCCGCGTCGCCTTTGGCGTTTTGGTTGAACGCGGCATGTTACGTCCGGGCGAAGAGCTGTGGTCCCAAAACGGTCGCCACAAGGCCAAGGTCCGTGCTGACGGCACGCTGATCGGCGATGACATCAAAGGGTCGATCCACCAGGTCGGCGCCCATCTGGAAGGCGCGCCAAGCTGTAATGGCTGGACCTATTGGCAGTTCAAACGCGACGGCCAAAAAGTGCCGATTGATTTGCTACGCCAGCAAATCCGCTCAGAAATGGCCAAGCACTGAACCACCTGAAATTCGAATACCGCCGGTGCCAGCGGCTGATCCCCCCACGTGGGAGGGTCCCGCCTGCACTAACTCTACCCCGCCCTCGTGGCGGGGTTTTTTTGTGCGGCACAGGGTTTCGCTGCGAAACCTGACGAAAAATCCTGCGCGATCAAAACCGCACTTATGACTAACGGAATGTTGACGGTTTTTATGTGCCAGAACGACCCCGAATAGGCAGTGACCAAAGCGTGTTCGGGACGGTGAATTTCCGGTATCTGGTTCAACGCCCCTGTGGCGGGTTGCTAGCGGCCCTATGTATCAAACGCACTACGCGGACGACCCGATGACTCAGGTTTTGGTTCTATTGGCCTTGGGGCTTAGTATTAATGGTTTGGGTAGAGAAACAGTTGGGCCCGACAAATTCGGACCTCAAGCCGGATTGATCAGCGTAATTGAAGCTGACACAGGATTGTTCAAAGTATTCATTTCCAAGAAGATCAGTATAACTCAGGCGGACTGCACAGTAGAGCCGGAAGTCCTTGCTTATAACGATTTTATCGATAGTGGACTGCTCCAGATTTCCAGTGGTAACTCTCATGTTGAGCGCAGCCTCGCCCCCATGAACGAGGCCGCCGTTCCCCAGTCTACACCAACCAGTTTCCGGGACTTCCACGGTCTCGGGTGTTGCGAAGCTATCCACGAAAGACACTGCATCAACGTAAGTCAAGTTGGCGGGGGTCACACCATGATTTTTGAACGTGAACTCTACAGTACTTCCGCCAAGCATGACTGACGCATGAGGGGCAATGAAGCCGTCAACAGAAAGGTAAGGACGAATTTGAGCGTTTCCAACCGCGCGCGTAACCTCGACAGCGTCGTCAGCCGCTTTAACCGCCGCTCTGGTCACATCCAACGTTTTCTTTACCCAAAAGGCACCAAGAGCCGTTACGAAAATGGTGAAAACACCGATAATCAGCGTGGCCCACAGCATACCTTCGGCCCAGTCCGCCATCTCCCTTTGGGCGTCCAAGTCTTGTTCGGCGCGATGATGGTCGCGACCGGCTGTTACGGAGTCGTCATAGCACTGAATTGCATCACGGGCGGTGGGCAAAGCGGCGCACACTTCGCGGCTCTTTTTGGCCGCTTGATCGTCTGCATATGCGGCCTGATGGTCTCTATCGGCGGATTGGTAGCCTTTTGAATATGGCACCGACCACGATACGATCGCAATTATGATGCCTAAAACCAAAAAAGCTAGGACAAGCGCAAACTATCCGTTTTCGGGCTCTTTAAACATACCAACATAAACGGCGCTGAAAGCTTCCCATGGGATCGTTTAAGCGCGACGTTCACCTCTTTCTTACTGATACCAATAGTGCCTAGCCTTGCAACAAGCTGAACGAAAGTCACCCCTTGGCGTTTCAATTCTGACGTTAGAGGGTTTGCGGCCTTCCATTCCCATTCGTTCCGGTCGGGCATATCGGTTTCGCCAAAAAAATCTACTTATGATATGTAGATAGCGCACACTGTAGAAAAACGGAACTCTGGCACAGCACGTTCTGCTTTCAACCACTCTAACAAGTGTTCACCAGAAGCTAAGGGAAAAGAATGTCCCTTGCCCGAAGCGACAAGAGCAAATCGCGACCGCTCGTTTGAATGTCGGTTTCTCTCACTTGTTGCCGCTATACCGGCCGCGGGTTTTCGCCGCGGTTGTAGTCGCGCCATGCGTCGATATGCGGGTAGTGTTGTTCGCGCCATGCGTGAACGCGCGGGTTCATGACCTTGCGCCACAATGTCGGGGACAGCGCGGTCAGTGTCATCACCGGATAGCCGAACGGCAGTTGCGGGGCCTCTTGGGCTGTGTAGTTCTGCAACAGGGGAAACCGGCGGTCCGGTTTGTAATGGTGGTCGGAATGACGTTGCAGGTTGATCAGCAACCAGTTTGACGCCCTATGAGCCGTGTTCCACGAATGGCGTGGTTTCACGTGTTCGTATTTGCCGTCGCCCAGATGTTCGCGCGTCAGCCCGTAATGTTCCACATAGTTCACCAGTTCCAGCTGGAAAATCGCGACAAAAGCTTGGGTTCCGAACAAGAACACGCCCCAGATCCCGCCGATCAGGAACGCGAGGATCAGGCAGGCGGCTTGTAGGGCAAGATATTTCCAGAACGGGTTGCTGAGGTGGTGCCAAGGCAAACCTTTGCGTCCCAGCATCGCCTCTTCGGCGGCCCAGGCCGATCGCGGGCTTTCACGCAGGACGCGTGGAAAGAACCGCCAGAACCCTTCGCTATAGCGCGCGGTGACCGGATCGCGATTTGTGCCGACATAGCGGTGATGCACCAGCATATGTTCGGACCGGAAATGCGAATACAGCACCGTCGCCAGCAACACGTCAGCCGCGTGGCGTTCGTATTTGGGGCGCTGGTGCATCAGCTCGTGGGCGTAGTTGATTCCGATTGTGCCGGTGATCACACCGACCCCGATAAACAGCCCGTATTGTTCCCAGCCGTCCAGATGGTCGGCCCGTGTCACATACCACAACAGACCAAACACCAGTGCCACCTGCAACGGTGCCCAGATCATTGTTATCAGCCGATACCACCACAGTTGATCATCGGGGGTCTGGGGGTCTTCATTTGTCTCGTTCAGCCCAGCAAAGGCGTCGATGATCGAAAACAGATACCACGTCGACAATGGCAGCAGTAGCACGGTCCAGCCGCCTTTGGCCGCGCTGAACAGCGCCAGCGGGATAAGCAACAGCGACAGCCAGAACGGCAGGGCCGATGTCAGTTTTGCGATGCGTGGTGTCGTGTCGGTCATGGCAGTGTCCTATCACGTGATTGCGGCAACAATATTGCGCAATCGTGCAAACCTCAATTGCCGCGTTATGTCGCAATGGCCAGATCATAGACCTTGCGCATAACTGTTGGCAGGCTGGCGGGGCTGAATTGTTCGTGCGCTACGAATTGGCCGCGCGCGGGTTGGGTGTGATCGGGCACTGTCGCGGTCAGGATTTTCAGCCGCAGGTGAAAATGTGTGAACGTGTGCCGCGCTTCGCCGTCCAGTTCGACCCAAGCCGCGTCCAGCGGCGGATCGGGTTGCGGATCGTCCCCCCAGTCACTGCCGGGCCAGCCGAGCATCCCGCCCAACAGCCCCTTGTCGGGGCGGGTTTCCAACAGCCAAGCACCATCGCCCCTGCGCACCACATAGACGATACCCAGTCGGATCGGCTTGGGCTTTTTGGGGGTCTTTTTGGGCAACTCGGCCGCTGAGCCGCGCGTTCGCGCCAGACACGACGCGCCCCAAGGGCAGATGCCACAGGCCGGTTTGCGCGGTGTGCAGACCGTGGCGCCAAGGTCCATCACCGCTTGGGCGTAGTCGCCTGCGCGGGTGCGGGGCGTCAGGGTCGCGGCCAGCGCTGTCAGGTCAGGCTTGGCTGCGGGCAGGGGCGTGTGGATGTCGTGCAGGCGCGCCATGACCCGTTCTACATTGCCGTCCACCACCACCGCCGGCTGGTCGAACGCAATCGCCGAGATCGCGGCGGCAGTATAGGGCCCGATACCCGGCAAAGTCAGCAGCGCGTCAAGGCCGCGCGGAAAAACCCCGCCGTGATCGGCCACCACGGCCCGCGAGCATTTGAGCAGGTTGCGCGCCCGTGCGTAATATCCCAACCCTGCCCAAGCGGCCATGACATCAGCGTCCTTAGCTGCCGCCAGATCGCGGACCGTGGGCCAGAGCGCGGTGAACTTGCGGTGGTAATCGCGCACCGCGGCGACGGTGGTTTGTTGCAACATGACCTCGGACAGCCACACCGCGTAGGGGTCGGGCTGCACCCCTGCCTGCCGGTCATGCGGCCCGACCCGCCACGGCATGTCGCGGGCATGGGCATCATACCATCCAAGCAATATGTCGCTGAGGTCACGCATTGTTTATTCACCTATCACGCGGGTTTCTCTGGTTGTGGCGGCGCCAAACCCTTAAGTTAGGGCTTAGATATGAAACAGCCACGCCAATCCAGCAAAACCCGAGGGTTTTCACGTGCTTCCAGCCTGATGCAGACCCGAATCCGGTCCGCCAGCGAAGCCCGTGGATTCGCGGTCACCCGCCTGCTGACCCATTGGTCCGAGATCGTGGGCGAGGCGACCGCATCGACGGCGACCCCTGTGAATGTGACCTACGGGCGCGGCAATCTGGGCGCGACCCTGACCGTTTTGACCACCGGCGCCAACGCGCCAATGGTCGAGATGCAAAAGGAACAGATCCGCGAAAAGGTGAACGCGTGTTACGGCTACAAAGCAATCGAGCGGGTCCGCATCACCCAGACGGCGCCCACCGGTTTTCACGAAGGCCGCGCCAGTTTTACCCCCGCGCCGAAATCAAAACCCGCCCCTGATCCGAAATTCCGCGCCGAGGCGGCGGATATGTCGCAAGACGTTCAAAGCGAAGACCTGCGCACAGCCCTTGCGGCGCTGGGCGCAAACGTCCTATCCAGAACCAAATCCTGACTCAGAACCAAAGGAATTTCACATGCAGCGTCGTAATCTGATCCTTGGGGGCGTAGCCCTTGCTGGCCTTGGCGGCTGGGCGTTGACCCGACCCGGGTCCAACCTGCCAGCCGATCCGCTGATGGCGGCCAATGCCCAAGCGGCAGACGTCGACACGTCGATGATCAAGGACATGGTGCTGGGCAACCCCGATGCGCCGGTCGAGGTGATCGAATACGCGTCCTACACCTGTCCGCATTGCGCCAGTTTCCACCGCGAGATGATGCCGCAGCTCAAGCGTGACTACATCGACACTGGCAAGGTCAAATTCATCTACCGCGAAGTGTATTTCGACCGCTTTGGTCTGTGGGCGTCGATGATTGCCCGCTGCGGCGGCGAGATGCGGTTCTTTGGCATGACCGACCTGATCTACGAGCGCCAGCGTGACTGGACCGGCAGCGGCGATCCCGCCACGATCATCGAAGACCTGCGCAAGCTGGCCAAAACAGCCGGTTACACAGACGAGATGCTGGACGAATGCCTGAACGACGCCGAGATGGCCCAATCGCTTGTCGGCTGGTTCAAAGAAAACGCCGAGCGTGACGGCATCCGGTCGACCCCGTCGTTCATGATCAATGGCGAATTGTTGACCAGCGGTTGGGCGTCCAGCCTGATCCCTGCCTTGGATGCGGCGATCGGAGACACGTAAATGTCAGGACCTCTGGACGGGCTAAAGGTCGTTGAACTGGCCCGCATTCTGGCGGGTCCGTGGGCAGGACAGACCCTCGCGGATATGGGCGCCGAGGTGATCAAGGTCGAAGCCCCCGCAGGCGACGACACCCGCCAATGGGGCCCGCCCTATGTCGACCGCGAAGGCGAACGGTCGGCCGCCTATTTCCATTGCTGCAATCGCGGCAAGCAGTCAGTCACCATTGATTTTCGCACCCCCGAGGGGCAGGCGCAGCTACGTGCGCTGATCGCAGACGCTGATATTCTGATCGAGAATTTCAAGGTTGGCGGTCTGGCGAAATACGGGTTGGATTACGACAGTTTGCGCGCCGATTTTCCGGGGCTGATCTACTGTTCGGTTACGGGGTTCGGGCAGACAGGGCCGTATGCCCACCGCGCGGGATATGATTACATCATCCAAGGCATGTCCGGTCTGATGTCCGTCACCGGAGAGCCGGACGGCCAGCCCCAAAAGGTGGGCGTCGCGGTCACAGATATCTTTACCGGTCTATATGCCAGTAATGCCATTCTGGCCGCTGTGATCCAACGGGCGCGCACAGGGCAAGGCCAGCATCTGGATCTGGCGCTGTTTGATGTGGCCACTGCCGTGATGGCGAACCAAGCGATGAACTATCTGGCGACCGGCACCGCGCCCACGCGTCTGGGCAATGCGCACCCCAATATTGTGCCCTATGCGGTGTTTGATTGCAGTGACGGGTTTATTATTATTGCCGCAGGAAATGACGGGCAGTTCCAACGTCTGTGCGAGGTGTTGAGCCTGCCCGATGATCCGGCATTTGCAACAAACGCCGACCGTCTGGAGCGCCGCGACAGCCTAAGCGCGCTGATCACCAACAAGACCCGCGACTGGACAAAATCCGACCTGTTGACCGCCCTAGAGGCGGCTGGTGTTCCTGCCGGTCCGATCAACACAATGGACGATGTATTCGCCGACCCGCAGATCATCGCCCGCGGTATGCGCGTTGATCTGGACGGTGTCCCGTCGGTCCGGTTGCCTGTTGTGTTTTCGGATGCTCAGACCACGGCGCAGACGGCATCGCCCAAGCTGGGCGCGGATCAGGATTTGATCAACCCGTCCAAGGCTTGATCCAGCGGGTCCCAATCGTCGCACGTCAGGCGCACCGGAAAGGTCAGAACCTTGGCCCGAAATCTGTCGGGCAGGCGCACGGCGTCTTTTTCGGTGGTGACCATCTGGGCACGGCGCAGTTTCGCCTCGGATTCCAGTCGCGTCATCAGCGCAGGGGTTAGGGGCTGGTGATCGGCCAAAGCCTCGGCTTGGATCAGTTTGACGCCCGCCTGTCGCAACGTGCCAAAGAATTTGTCAGGATGCCCGATGCCTGCAAAGGCAAGAACAGGCATGTCCTGCCAGACCATACCGGTTTGCAGCGGGGTCAGAGTGCCGCGCAGTTTCGGGACATCAACGTCGACATCGCCGCCGATGACCATGACCAGATCGGCCCGTTTCAACCCAACAGCCGCAGGTTCACGCAGCGGCCCTGCCGGAATGACCCGCCCGTTGCCAAAGCCGCGTTTGCCATCGACCACCACAATGCTCAGGTCCTTGGCCACCGACGGGTTCTGGAAACCGTCATCGAGGATGATCACATCCGCGCCGGCGTCTGCTGCGGCTTGCGCGCCTGCTGCGCGGTCCTTGGCAACCCAGGTTGGTGCAAATGCGGCCAGCAGCAGGGGTTCGTCGCCTGTTTGATCCGCTTTGTGGGCCCGTTCGTCGACGCGCACTGGCCCTTCCAGAGAACCGCCATAGCCGCGGGTGACGAAATGCGGTGACATGCCACGGGCGATCAACCGGTCGGCCACCGCGATGGCGGTCGGCGTTTTGCCCGTCCCGCCCGCGTTGATGTTACCGATGCAAATCACCGGCACGGGGGCGGAATAGTCGGGCGCGGCTGCCACCCGCCGCGCGGTGGCGGCCGCGTAGACCCAGCCCAAGGGGGCCAAAGAGGCAGCGATCACGCCCGCAGGTCGAAACCAGAAATCAGGTGCGCGCATGGGCGGCCTCTTCTACCTTGTCCAGAGTGTCATAGATCATCCGCACCAAGGCGTCGGTTTCCTCGGCCCCGCGCGATGTGACGTCCCACGCGGCATGGGCCAGTCTGGCTGCGGTATCGGTGGCAATGAGCGCCTCGATCGCAGGGGCCAGACCCGTGACGCTGCCGACTTCGCGCAAGGCTTTGGCCGCAGACAACCGCCGGATCTGGTGGATATAGGTGCGCCGTTCGGGCCCGCAGATCAGCGCAGATCCCACCGTTGCGGGTTGGAACGGATCGGGCAGATCGCCATCAGACAGGCTGCCGCCCAGATAGGTGACGGGGGCCAGTCGCGACCATAGCCCCATGCCCTGTTCGGTGTCGGCCAGATAGATTTGCGTCGTGTCGCTGGGGTTCGCATTGTCACTGCGGCAGACAACGATAAACCCGTCGTTTCGCAGAATTTGCGCCATTTCGGACGCATCTGCCAACCTGCGTGGTCGTAGTATCAACAAGGTCCGGTGCGACCGCCGCGACGCGCTGCGGTGGGCGACGGCGATGTGGCGCACCTCGGACAATGGAACCCGGACCGCCAGCCAGACGGGTCGCGGTCCGATGCAGTCGGACAGCTCGGCGCGATCGGTTTCGACGTAGGGTGCAGGGACGATGGTTTCCTCAAGCTTGCCTGCGATGATGGTCCGTTCCGGCGTGGCACCTGCACGGATCAGGCTGTCCCTGTCATCCGCGCTTAGACAGTGGATTTGTGAAAACACAGACAGCAGGGCGGCAAAAAGGCGGGGAAACCGTCGCCCTTCGGACCGGTCCAGCCCAGTTGCGTCCGCTTGCAGCAGCATCGCAGGGGTGCGCGTTTGGTTGATCGCCTGAAGCGTGGTCGGGTCCAGCGTGGTATCCAGCCACAAGATCAGGTCGGGTTGCCAGTAGGCCAAAAACCGTTTGACCGAACGCGTGCCGGACGGATGGGGCACGCTGCCGTCGGGATGGGTTGCGATCAGTTCGATGTCTTCGCCGTCATCCTCGAATTTCTGGCGCAGTGTTTGCACAGCCATCAGCTGATCGGCGTCCGAACATCGCGCCCAGATCACCCGCCCCGCAGGGCGCGGCGGTGCGTCCCGCCCAAGCGCATCACGCTCGGGCGCGCGGTTCAGCGCCAGATAGGCCGCAATCGAAAAAGATCGGGACACCGGCGCGACCTATGGGTCTAGCCCAGCTCTTCGGTTGGCGAGGCAGGGGTTTCTTCGTCCCGCAGGCGGTGGATATGCGCGATGAAATACCGCATATGCGCATTGTCGACGGTGCGTTGGGCGGCACCTTTCCACGCGCTATAGGCTGTATCATAGTCGGGATACATGCCAACGATATCAATGGCATCCACGTCTTTGAATGCGTTTTTGGTTGGGTCGATCAGCTCTCCGCCGAAAACTAGGTGCAGGCGTTGGGTCATGTTGGTCCTCATCGGGTTAATTGGGGTCATTGTAAGGGGTCGGGGCCGCGCCCTCAAGGTATTGTCAGTTGCAGTCGATGCAATCGACGATTGGTCCGTGGGCCGCACCGCCGGCCACCAGACCGGCCAGCTGCGGGTGCGGGTTGTTAAAATGCACGGCGGCACCGGTTTGTTGGGTGGCAGAACCGCCTGCTTCTTGCACGATCAAAGTGCCAGCGGCGACGTCCCATTCCCATGTCGGGCGCAAGGTCAACATGGCGTCGAACCGACCTTGGGCCACAAGGCACAAGCGGTAGGCCAGCGACGACCGGAACCCTGCCTTCATTGCGGGCGCTTTGCCGTCTTTCCAGAATCTACCATCCAAATTCGCCTTGTGCATAAGCACATGAGGGGCGCCCAGATCGGTGCCCGCCGCGACCCCGATGGGTGCGCCGTTCAGTGTGGCGCCGCCGCCGCGGGTGGCGGCAAACATCAGGTCGCGCATCGGTAGATAGACGGCGGCGGATGTGACTTGCCCGTCCTCGACCACGGCCAGCGAATGCGCCCAGTCGTGGGACCCGTTGATAAAGGCCCGTGTGCCGTCAATCGGGTCGACCACAAAGACACGGCTGCGGTCCAGTCGGGCGCTGTCGTCTTCGGTTTCCTCGGACAACCAACCATAGTCGGGCCGCGTTTGCGTCAGCGTATCGCGCAGCATTTCGTTCACCGCCAGATCGGCGGCGGTGACGGGGCCTGCGTCATCGGGTTTGTCCCAAACGTCCGGCGACTGACCAAAGTAGCCCGACGCGATCTGTCCCGACCGGCGCGCGGCATCAATCAACAAAGGAAGGTCAGTCACCGGCAAGGGTCAGCCCCTCTACCAGCAACGACGGGACAACGTGGCTAAGGTGCGGTTGCGCGTCGTTGGCGGGGATGATCCGCATCAACATGTCGCGCAGGTTACCCGCCACGGTGCATTCGTTAATCGCATGGGTCACCTCGCCGTTCTCGACCCAGAACCCCGAGGCGCCGCGCGAATAGTCGCCGGTGTTGGGGTTGATGGTGGACCCGATCATCGACGTCACAAGCAACCCCGTGCCCATTTGTGCGATCAGGTCGTCGCGGCTGGCGTCGCCTTGGGTCAGGGCGATGTTCGACAGGCTGGGTGACGGTGGCGCAGAGGGTCCGCGCACAGCACTTGCCGTGCTGTCCATGCCCAGCTTGCGCCCGTTCGCCAGATCAAGTGTCCAACCGGTCAGCACCCCGCCATCGACGATATTGCGCGGCGCTGTTGCCAACCCTTCGGCGTCGAACATCCGGCTAGAGGCCGCCCGCAAACGGTGCGGATTTTCCGTGATGTTCAGCCGGCCGGGCAGGACCTGTTCGCCCAAAGCGTCGCGCAGCCAGCTGGATCCGCGCGCGATGGCGGCCCCGTTCACGGCCTGTAACAGATGCCCGATCAGCCCGCTGGCGATCCGTTCGTCAAACAGCACCGGATAGCTGCCGGTTTTTGGCCGGATCGCTCCGTGACGGGCCACGGCCCGTTCGGCGGCACGTGTGCCGATGGCATCCGCGTCCCGCAGGTCGGCCTGAAACGTCCGGCTGTCGTAGTCATAGTCCCGTTCCATGTCTGCGCCATTGCCTGCAATGGCGACACAAGACAGCCCGCGGCTGCTGCGTTGATACCCCGCAGAAAACCCGTTGCTGGCGGCAAGGTGGATGCGTCTGCGGCTGTAACCGGCCGAGGCCGCCTGCACTTGGCTGATGTGGTCGTGGCGCAGGGCGGCCGCCTCGGCGCGCGCGGCGTCGTCTTGTAGCGCGGCGGGATCGGGTTCGTCAGAGGGGTCGAACAGTTCCAACGTGGAATTGTCGCAATTGCGGGCCAGTTGCGACGGGTCCGCCAGACCCGCGTGCGGATCATCGGGGGCCTCGCGCGCCATGGCGATGGCCCGTTCGGCCATCTGCGCCAGCGTATCGGGTTTGGTGTCGGAAGAGGACACAACCGCCTGTTTTTGTCCGACCAGCACCCGCAGCCCGATGTCGATCCCTTCGGACCGGTCGGCCTGTTCCAGTTTGCCACCGCGCACGTCAATCGACAGCGATGTGCCATCAACCGCAATCGCGTCGGCCTGATCGGCTCCTGCGCGCGCAGCAATGTCCAGCAACTGGTGCGTAAGATCGGAAAGTGGCGTGGTCATGTGCTTATCCCTATGGTTCCTACGAACAGGTAATCTGCGGGCGGCACCTGTGCAAGCGTCGCCCAAGCAAGAACGGCGCCGGAAATCCGACGCCGCCCCCATTGCTAGCAGCAAAAGGTTACTTAATACGTTGCCCGTTGGCGATTACGTGGCCTTGATCGTTGATTTCGATCTTGGTTGTCAGTTCATCGTCACCTGTGGTGCGGGCGAACATGCCCATCATCATCCGGCCCATCATGGCCTGATCTTCGGGCAACAGCCCCATGCCGACAAGTTTGTCGATCAGCCCGTTCGCGCCTTTGATGTTCACAGTCGCGTCGCCCGAAGGCGCAGGCATCCCGTCAAATGTGGTCAGATCAGAGTTGTCGAATTCAAACGCGCCCGAGCCCGTCACCTCGGCACCGGCCAGCGCCAATTTGAAGGCATTCAGCGTCATTGCGTGCAGCTCGCCGGGTTGTGCGCCTTTGCTGTCGAGCATTTCGGCCTGTTCGGGATCCATCATGTCAAACATCAGTTTGACCTTGCCCGACAGGTCCAGAATCAGCGTCGCCGGATCACGCGGCAATTGCGCAGCCGGGTCGATCATCATCCAGATCATGTCACTCACGGTCAGATCGGTCATGTTCAGGCGCAGGCCAAAGTCGGTCGGCTCTTCGGTCTTGGCGAAAGGCATTTCAAGACCTGTGCCATATTGCGCCATGTTGACTTCGACCGGAAACGGGATCTCGGCCCCTTGGATCGTCATCGCCACCTTGTCCGTCAAAGAGTTGTAGTTGAACGACTGGTGGTCGATCCCGAAATCGATCTGGCCCGCCCCTGTGCTGACCGAGCCCGCCATCTGTTCACCTTCGGAAATCGCGTCAAAAATATAGGCGCCGTTCTTGAACGTATAGGTGCCAGAGGCAGCCATGCCGTTCGCATACAGGTCCATCGGATTCTCAATAACCAAATCGACGGGAAGCGTCATGTCGACCTTGGTTGCGAGGTCCTGAATCTTGCCGCTAAAGGTAAAGCTGTCACCAGGTTCGTCGGGGATCACCAAATCGAACAGCATATCCAGCGAGGATGCGGTCAAATCATATTTGATTGAATGAACGTCCGACGTTTCCGACAGATAGGTTCCTGCAACGTTGTTCATCGTCATCTGGATGTCGCCGTCCAGTTCCTCGCCGTCGCCCTTTAGCTCTTCTACCACAACTGTGTATTTCGCCACACTCATGTCGTAGGTCAGCGCGTCGGGATCGCCCGAGACAAGGATGTCAGCCCCATCTTGGGTCACGACGACCTTGGCGCTGACGTCGCCGTCTTCGCTGTCCATCGTCATGACCATCGTGTCGGCCATCGTGGCCCGCACAGTGCCGTCGCCCAGTTCCTTGAGCACAATGTCGCCCATATCCACGGATGTTTTGCTAAAATCGTCCTGAATAGACAGCACAACATCGGAAATTGTCAAAGTATCGCCCGACATGGTTTCAGAGCCCACAGAAACGCCGTCTTGGCCATAGACAACAAACGCCCGCTTCCAGTCGTTCCACACATCCGCTGCAGAAATATCTGCCATTGCGGTGCTGCCTGTCAGGATCAGTGCGGCGCCGATTGCGGTGGTGGTCAAATATGACTTTTTCATGCAGTATCCTTTCAAAATACGCTCGCCGCGCTACCCGTGGTTCGGGTCGTTGCGGGAAATGTTGATGCTAACTTAGGGGTGCGACCTGCGCACGAAAAGGGAAAACACATGAGAAATTTTGATCTGAACGGCAAAACAGTGCTGATTACCGGCGCGTCACGCGGAATCGGCGAGGCAGCAAGCCATGCGTTCGCCCAAGCAGGGGCGAATGTGGCATTGGTCGCCCGTTCGACGGATGACATCGCGCGGATCGCGGGCGACATCGGGTCCAAGGCCATTGCCATCTCTGCCGATGTGTCCCGTCACGAGGAAATCGAGGGCGCTGTTTCCAAAACCGCCCAAGAGTTCGGCGGCTTGGACATTCTGGTCGGCAACGCCGGCGTTATCGACCCGATCGGCCATTTGGCCGAGGCCGACATTGACGACTGGGGCCGCTGCATCGACATCAACCTAAAGGGTGTGATGTATGGAATGCGTGCCGTCCTGCCCGGTATGATCGCCCAAGGTCACGGCACAATCCTGACGGTGTCTTCGGGCGCGGCACATAACCCGCTAGAAGGCTGGTCGGCCTATTGCGCCTCTAAGGCGGCCGCCTACATGCTGACCCGCACAGCCGATCTGGAAAACCGCGACAAGGGGCTGCGGATCATGGGACTGTCACCGGGCACGGTTGCCACGCAAATGCAGCGCGACATCAAAGCGTCGGGCATCAATCCTGTCAGCACGATGGACTGGTCCGATCACGTGCCGCCGGAATGGCCTGCGCAAACGCTAGTCTGGATGTCCACCCCCGAAGCAGACGCCTATATGGGTATGGATGTCGCCTTGCGCGAGGAAACCATCCGCGAGGCGGTCGGACTGACATGATCGAGGCAACCCAAGACGGCGATCTGCTGACCCTGACGCTGAACCGCCCCGACAAGGCCAATGCGTTGACCAGCGAGATGTTGGAAAGCCTCGCCGTTGCGGTCGAGGATAGCACCGCGTCTGTCATCGTTTTGACCGGTATGGGCGGCGTGTTTAGCGCGGGTGCGGATCTGGATGCCGCGCGTGCAGGACTGGCGACGTCCCCACTGTGGGAACGCCTGTCGGGTGCGATTGCAAACCATGCGGGGCTGACGATCGCCGCGCTGAACGGCACGGTTGCGGGCGGCGCTATGGGCATGGTTCTGGCCTGTGATCTGCGGGTCGGTGTTGCGGGCGCCAAATTCTTTTATCCGGTGATGAAGCTGGGGTTCCTGCCGCAACCCAGTGACCCCGCGCGCATGGCCGCGCTGATCGGGCCTGCACGCGCCAAGATGATCTTGATGGCGGGTCAAAAGATCGACGCGGCGACCGCTGTGGACTGGGGCTTGCTGGACCGCATCACCGACGATCCGCTGGCCGAGGCCGCGACCTTGGCCGCTGATGCATTGGCCGCTAAGGCGGCGCATGTCGCCGGGATCAAGGCGCTGTTCTAGCCGCCTTGTCACAGCAGGCGCAAACCGCGATAAGACGACGTCAAAACCCCGAGGGCACGTGATGGATAGCGATCAAACAACGATCATGGATCAGGCGCGCGGCTATGCCGAACAAGGCTATGATCTGGCCCTGACATGGCTGCTATCGCCAGCTGCGTGGTCGCAATTTGCCCTATTGGTGGTGGCCTATGTGTCGGCTGTTGTTGCCAGCCGTTTTGTCACCCCGCGCTTGCAAGAGCTGTTGGCGCCTGAGGCCGACAACCGAAGCGCCATCGCCAAGGCGCGGCGTTTCATCTTGATGTTTCTCCCGCTGCTGCTGCCGCTATTTGCCTATGGGTTCACCGCCATAGGCGAGGCGGTCACGCGGTCGATATTTGGGTCTGGTGCGGTGATCGCATTTGGCAAGCGGCTGTTTCTATTCTTTGCCATCCGTGCATTTGCCCGCGATATCCTGACCGACCCGATGCTGCGGTTACTGGGCAAGTTCGTGTTGATTCCGGTCGGTGCATTATATGCCTTGGGGATGCTCGATCCGGTCATGCTGGCGCTGGAAGAGACCCGCGTTAGTATTGGCAATCTCGGCTTTAGCGTGATGGCGTTGATCCGTGGCCTGATCGCGGGCGTGATCCTGTTCTGGCTTGGCCATTGGTCCAACAATCAGTCGAGCGCCTATCTGGAAAAGCAAGAGCTGCGACCCTCGATCCGCCAGCTGACATCCAAGGCGGCCGAGTTCGCGATTTTCGGCATCGCGTTCTTGTTGCTCATGAGCATCATGGGCGTCGATCTGGGGTCGCTTACGATTTTGGGGGGTGCGATTGGTGTCGGCCTCGGCTTTGGCCTGCAAAAGATCGCGTCGAACTTTATTTCGGGTGTGATCCTGCTGGTCGAGGGGCAGGCAACCGTTGGCGACTATGTCGAACTGGACGGCGGCGAGGCGGGCACGATCATCAAGATGACCGCGCGCGC
This sequence comes from uncultured Roseobacteraceae bacterium, assembly GCA_964022195.1. Taxonomy (GTDB): domain Bacteria; phylum Pseudomonadota; class Alphaproteobacteria; order Rhodobacterales; family Rhodobacteraceae; genus Yoonia. Next base: position 4,793 of record CAXIAS010000051.1, on the reverse strand, counting down.
TACGTTCCTCGAGACATTTGACGGCCGCTGGATTGTCGTCCCGAACGAGGATTTCATCACAACCCGCGTCGTCAACTATTCCGACAGCGGATCGGCCAACCGTCTGGAGGCAGGGTTCAGCGTCAGCTATGACACTGATATCAACAAAATCCCCGCCATCGTCGAAGCGGCTGTCGCCACCCATCCCGGCGTGCTGTCCGCCCCCGAAGCGCCCGATTGCGAGCTGCGCGGATTTGGCGAAAGCGGGATCGATTTTGTGGTCGAATTCTGGGTCAACGGCATTGACGACGGCAAAAACAAATACACATCCGACGTGCTGTTCCTGATCTGGAACGCGCTCAAAGACAACGGCATCCAGATCCCATATCCGCACCGCGTGGTCGAATTCAAAGGCGAGATGCCCAAGTGACCGACGCCGTTGTAATCGGCGCGGGCCCTGCGGGTTTGATGGCAGCCGAGGTATTGGGGCAGGCAGGAAAATCTGTCCTGATTTGCGACGCAATGCCATCGGTGGGTCGCAAGCTCCTAATGGCGGGCAAGTCGGGTTTGAACCTGACCAAAGCCGAAGACATCGACGATTTTTTGGCCGCTTACGGTATGATCCCTGCGCCAATGAGGCAGGCAATCCGCGACTTTGGCCCCGACCACGTGGTCGATTGGGCGCGTGGCCTCGGCCAGGATGTGTTCACCGGATCGACGGGTCGGGTGTTCCCCACCGCGATGAAGGCGTCGCCATTGCTGCGTGCGTGGATGGCGCGTCTGGCATCGCTTGGCGTGACGGTAAATACCCGCTGGCGTTGGACCGGATGGGATGGTGACGCCTTGGCGTTTACGACGCCCGAGGGGCCGCAAACCCTGACCGCGCCGATTGTGATCGTCGCCACTGGCGGTGCCAGTTGGGCTCGGCTGGGGTCCGATGGTGCTTGGGCGCACTGGATGCCAACGGTGCCGTTCAAACCGGCCAACGTGGGATTTGTCGTAGATTGGTCAGACCATATGACCCGCCATTTCGGCACCCCTGTCAAAGGGGCCGAACTGCGCGCAGGCGACAGCCGGTCGCGCGGTGAATGGGTCGTGTCCACCCGCGGGATCGAAGGCGGCGGCGTCTATATGATCAGCCGTGCCGCACGCGACGGCGCCGCGATCACCGTCGATTTGTTGCCCGACCGGACCGAAGATCAAATTCGCACCGCACTTGGCCGATCACGAGGCAAGTCCAGCCTGTCGAACCATCTGCGCAAAGCCGTGCGGCTGGACCCGATCCGGCTGGCGTTATTGTCGGAATTCGGGCGCCCGTTCCCTGACGATCTGGCGCCGTTGATCAAGGCGTTGCCGATCAAACACGCAGGCCCGCGCCCGATAGACGAGGCGATTTCCACCGCAGGCGGGGTGCCGTTCGATGCGCTAAGCGGGTTCCGTTTATCAACGCGCGACGACGTCTATGTCGCGGGCGAGGCGCTGGATTGGGAGGCGCCGACAGGCGGCTACCTGATCACGGGCTGTCTGGCCACGGGGCGGGCAGCCGCGTTGCAATCGCTAGGTTAGGCGGCGACCCGTCGCGGGATCGCATAGTCGTATTGTTCTAGATCCCACCCGTATCGGCGCACCATGATGCGGGTCGCCTCGGCGTCAAACCGGTCTTGCCAGTTTTCGGGCGCACGATAATTGTCGTGGCCAAGCGACGGGGCAATGCCAAGCTGGGACAAGGCGGGCGTCAGATCCTCGTCGAGATGTTCCAACCGGATCGGGTGATCAACGCGACCGGCCATCCAGTCCTTGGCCGACCATGCCCCGAACTGCCGCCACCGCGCCCGTCGCCGGCCAGCGGCGCCACGACCGTTTGGTCGAATACCTGTCAGCCAAGCCGTCATTTGAGGTCGCGGCAGGCCCGCCGCGGCGCGCAGTTTCCAAATCATATCTTCTTGGGTGATCCGGTCATAAAGACGGACCAGACGTGAAAACGGATGTTCAACAACCCCGATCCGCAAATAGCTGCGAAAGGCGTGACCGGCTGCGTCAAATGACCATTCCGCCTCGGTCGGGGTAAAGAACCCGCTGTCAGGGTCATGTGTCGGAACAAATGTTGCATCGTCGGCCCAAGGCAATAGCGCCCTTGCCACCTGAGAACCGGCGCCCAGCGGGTCGGGAAAGAAGATGAAACGTTTATCATGCGACACAATCATACCGAACCAATGGTCGATAATCGTGAAAATGTTGTGAATTTAGCTGGATGTTGCAGGCGTTACTGCCATTGTGAAGTGGCAATATCTACCGGAAATCGGCAACGATTCTAGGTTGAATGCCGCAATCAGGGCGTGAAAACTGTTGCGCGATTGCATCGCTAGTGTCCGGATTGTACAGGGTCAGGAAACGCCACGCCGGAAATTGGCGATCGAAAAAAGCAACTGATATTTACCAATAAGCCCTTGATATATTAACCAAAACCGAAGAGTCTATGTTCAAGCGCCCAAACGTGCGCCCCCCCTGTGGCCCCGTCATCGGCAAGAAACCGGTCACCGCAGGCTATCTATCCTGATTTGCAGAAGAATCGGGTTGTTTTCCAAATCCACACTGGGTAAACATTCACTTGATCGTCCACACGTGCATTTTTTATTGGAGTACCGACATGCGCTTTACAACAACTCTCGCAGCAGCCGCTGCAATCGCAGTTTCCGGCGTAGCCGCTAACGCTGGTGGTCTGAACGCTCAGATCGACGAAACACCTGTAATCCTGATGGATACAGCTGTAGCTGGCGGTTCTTTGTCCAGCGGTTACATCGTTCTGGGCCTGCTGGCTGCACTGGTTGCTGCTTCCGGCTCTTTCTAAGTTTACCTTAGAAATCTAGATTGAATTAGGCGGGCCTTTGGGTCCGCCTTTTTCTATGGGCGGGTGTCTGATCGGATTAGCGCCGCGCCATCATGGCCAGACGGATCAACGTCCGTTCCATCAAGGCCTGTTGCGGGGCAGTATCCGCCGACCGCAGTTGCAAATCCACATCTGTTAAGGCCGCAAGCGCCCGTTCCAGACGGTCGCGCCCCCAGTGCCCTGCTTGGCGGGCGATTTTGTCACGGCGTGGTCCGAACACAGGCGGTCGCAGCCGCCCGACACCCGATTGCGGGCCGCCGGGATCGCTGGCCACTGCGTGCAACCTCCGGAAATGCCGCACGGCGCCGATACACAGGGTCACGGGCACCACCCCTTGGGCATAGAGGTTGCGCAGAACCGGTCCCAGCGCATCCGCATGGCCAGCGGTCACCACATCCAACACATCGTCGACCTCAACCTCGGCCGAGAGTGGCGCACAGGCGCTGATGTCATCGGTGGTCACGGGCGTATCATCGCCGCGCTTGTATAGGCCCAATTTCTCGATTGTTTGGCGAAAGTCCCCTGGTTCCAGAGTGCCGGCCAGCGCGAACAGGGCATCCATGATGTCCCGGTCGGGTTGCGGCAGGCCTGCGGCGGTGATCGCGGCCTGAATGTCGTCGCGGTTAGGCGGGTCGTCATAGATCCCGATCGCCACCGCATTAGGGTGATTTTCAAATAGTTTACGCAAGGCGGATTTGGCGGTTAACTGCCCCGCTGTGACGACCAATTGCGCATCGCCTGCCTGCCAGTCACTGATCGCGGGGGTCAGCGTTTTCGCCATCCCGTCGGTTGCGTCTTCGACAAAGGCAACGCGGTGCCCGGGAAAAAATCCCTGCGCTTTGAGCGCGTCATCAAGCAGCGCCGCGTCCTTGCGCAGATCGGCTGCCGCGATGCGGGTCAGGCGCATTTCCTCTTCGCCTTGCGGGCCAACGAGGGCGGCAATGGCGTGTTGGCGGGCGGTGGCGACACGCATCGGATCGCTGCCAAAGATCAGCAACCCCAGATGGGACGGGTCGGGTTTGCGCAGATAGGATTGCGCGGCGCCCCCAGCCATTTTCATGTGGCCAGATCCAGCAACAAAACCCGCGCGATGATCAGGTCGGCCAAGGCAACCGCAAGCCGCGCTGCCGCATCGTCGGCTGCAGTCTGCGTCGCGACGGTCGATCCGGTAGACGAATAGGCCGTGAAACTGCGCACGTTCCCCGACCCAAGCGACACATTGTCGCCAGTGGTCAGTGACCACTGGGCCGTTCCCTGGATATTAAATCGCGTGGTATCGCCGTCTATTGAAATCGCGGCGGGACCGGTCGACTGTTCCATTGTCACGGTCAGAATAGCCTGCGGCGCGCGGGGCATGCCCAAGCGGTCTTGAAATTGTTGCCGCATCCGGTAGCCCGGGATCGTGTCGGGTGTCTGGAATGAAATCCGGCCAAGCTGACCCGATCCACCGGTCCCATAGACGGGCGCAAACCCGCACCCCGCCAGCGCCAGCAGACCCACTAGGGCCGCGCGGCGTTGGATCGGGGGTAGGGGGCGATCAGATGACAATGTTCACAATCCGTCCGGGCACAACGATCAGTTTCTTGGGCGCGTTCCCGTCCAGGATACGCACGACATTCTCATCCGCGAGCGCGAGTTTTTCAATCTCGTCCTTGGACATATCGGCGGGGACGGCGATTTCTGACCGACGTTTCCCGTTGACCTGAATTGGCATTGTGACTGTGGCCTCGACCAACATCGCCTCGTCTGCGACGGGCCACGGGGCGTCGATAATCAGACCCTCACCGCCAAGCATGGTCCAAACTTCTTCCGACAGGTGCGGGGTCATTGGGGCCATCAATTGTGCGAGGGTCTTCATCGCCTCGCGTTTGGCATCGGACCCAGCCTTGGATTTCGCAACGGTATTGGTGAACCCGTACAGCTTGGC
>CAXIAS010000050.1:0-20867 GCA_964022195.1 uncultured Roseobacteraceae bacterium | reverse complement strand
ACTTGAGGAACAAAAAGGCCGCCACCAAGGCGGGTCCAAATGGATGGGCACGGCGGGCACCTCGCCCTTTGGCGCATATGGCTACAACCCCGAAGGCGTGCGCGCTGGCCAATCCGAGAGCAGACACCAACGCGCGGTCAAGGTCTGGGACAAGCGAGAATTCCGCAACCTCGACGACACTGTCGAACTGGGCACCCGCAACATCAAAGTCGCATTGAAACGTCTGCGCAAATGGGCACGTGATGGGGCAGCAGAAGAACTGGATCTGAACGAGACGATCCGCGCTACGGCTGAAAACGGCTACCTTGACGTCAAAACCCGCCCCGAGCGGCGCAATGCCGTCAAAGTTCTGTTGTTTCTCGATGTTGGCGGCTCGATGGACCCGCATATCAAAGTGGTGGAAGAGCTGTTCAGCGCCGCGAAATCCGAGTTCAAACACCTCGAACACTTCTATTTCCACAACTGCCTGTATGAAGGCGTCTGGCGCGACAACCGCCGGCGCCATAACGCGCAAATCCCCACATGGGAGATCCTGCGCACATACGGTCCGGATTACAAATGTATCTTTGTCGGTGACGCCTCTATGTCGCCCTACGAAATCGCGTTTGCAGGTGGTGCAAACGAACACTGGAATGAGGAAAGCGGCGAGGTCTGGCTAACCCGCGCCCGCGAACAATGGCCCAACCATCTCTGGCTTAATCCGTTGCCCGAACGCTATTGGCCGCACACCCAATCCATCCAGATGATCGGGCAGCTATTCGGCCCCGACCGCATGGTCCCAATGACGCTACAAGGGATCGAGCGCGGTATGAAGACGCTGACGTGAAACATCTTTGGCGACAGCACCCAATCGCCTTGTCAGCGTTTCTTATTGCGTTGCTCGCGGTTGGATATTTTGCAGTCCAAACGATCCTGTCGACCGTCTATTGGATGAATCCGGCGCATCAAGAGCAGGCGCTCGCGCCATGGATGACCCCGCGCTACGTTGCCCAGTCCTACAAATTACCACCCGAGGTCTTGGGCCCTGCGTTATTCGTGGTCAAAGGCGAGACACCGCGCCGCATTTCCATCGGCGCAATCGCCCAAGCAAACGGGACCACACTTGAGACGCTGCAAGCCCGCGTCGATGCTGCCGCAGCCCAGTGGCGCAAGGCCAATCCATGACCGATACCGCCTTTGCCCTGATTGCCAATTACGGCGTGGTCGTCTTGTTTTGTGTGACGTTTCTTAGCTGTCTTGCCTTGCCGGTCCCGTCATCGATCCTGATGCTGGCATCAGGCAGCTTTGCCGCCACAGGCGATTTGTCGATCTATAACGTTGCAATTGCCGCGTTTTGTGGCGCGGTTATCGGGGATAATACAGGATATTTGATCGCGCGACTGTCGAACGACTGGCTGGGCGACTGGTTATTTGCGGCACCTAAACGCGCTCGAATGATGCGCAAAGGCCAAGCGTTCATGACAAAATGGGGCGGGTCGTCGGTGTTCTTTTCGTGCTGGTTGGTCGCCCCATTGGGCCCCTATATCAATTTCGTCAGTGGCTTGACCAAATTCACATGGGCGCGATTTGCGCTATGGGGCATCGCCGGAGAAGCAGTCTGGGTCGGGCTATATGTCGGTATGGGATACGGGTTCGGCGAGAACCTCGATATCGTCGCGGGCCTTTTGGGCAATATCAGTGGCCTGATAACCGCGTCGGTGATTGCGATCGGGCTAGGTCTGTGGCTAAGACGCGCAACCCGACGCAAAAGCGACAAAACCGTGTCGGCCTAGACGCTTGACCAAAAAACGTGGCTGGGCACACTAGGGGTATGACCCAGCATTTCTCAACTGCCGAATACGCCGTCCGCAAAGCCCAAGCTACCAAAACGCTGAACGACGAAGGCCTTGATGCCTTGCTCATGTTCGCCCCCGAAAGCCACTATTGGATTTGCGGCTACGACACGTTTGGCTTTGCGATGTTCCAATGTCTTGTGCTGACGGCGGCGGGCGATCTGCACTTGCTGACCCGCAACCCCGACCTGCGCCAAGCCCGCTTGACGTCCACCCTAGACGACGAACACATCCATATTTGGGACGATATAGAGGGGGTGAACCCCGCGTCAAACCTGGCCGATCTTCTGGTCAAACTGGGTATTACAGGCCGCATCGGGTTTGAAAGTGATACCGCAGGCCTTACGTACAGAAACGGCCAAGCGCTGCGGGCCGTAATCCCTGATCTTATCGACGCTTCTGACCTGATCCGCGCCGAACGCCGCCTGAAATCCAAGGCCGAGATCGCGATGCACCGTCGCGCAGCCGAATTGTCTGATGACGCGCTTGACGCAGGGCTGGCGGTCACCCGTTCAGGCGCGTTTGAAGGCGACATACTGGCCGCGATGCAAGGGGCCGTGTTCAAAGGCGGGGGCGACTATGCGGGCAACGAATTCATTATCGGATCCGGCAAAGGCGCCCTGCTCTGTCGCTATTATTCGGGCCGCAGGCATCTGAGCACAAACGACCAACTTACCCTCGAATGGTCCGGTACCTACGCCCGCTATCACGCTGCAATGATGCGCACAGTGATCGTCGGCGAGCCGTCGCAAAACCATCGCAAAATGCACGCCGCCTGTGTCGAGGCGATCGAGGCGTGCGAAGCCGCCATCAGACCGGGCGCACCAATGGGTGACGTATTCGACGCACATGCAAGAGTGTTTGACGCCCACGGCTACGGACATGCCCGCCTCAAGGCGTGCGGCTACGGAATGGGAGCTGTCTACAACCCGATCTGGGTCGATTTCCCGATGTTTTACGAGGGCAATCCGCTGAAAATGCAGGCCGGTCAGGTGTTTTTCTTACACATGATCCTGATGGATAGCGACAGTGGCGATGCGATGACATTGGGCCACTCGGTTCTGGTCACCCCAAAAGGGATTGAGCGCCTGTCGCGCCACGGTTTGGAAATGATTGTGCAGCCCTAAGTCTGTTTTGACGCCTGTATACGGATGTATTCGGGCAGATAGTTGGGCGTGCAATTGGCAGGCACCTTTTGATCACGATATAGGCCAATCCGTTCGCCCATCTCGATGCATTGCCCGCGTTTGTCCAAATCAAACAGACCAATTTGACAGGCGACGAAATTCATAGCCCATTGCACCTGCGGGTCCTCGGCCAATATTGTCGCGTCAATGTCGCGCAGCAAGGCGTCTGTATTGTCGGGGGGCACTTGCCCCGTCCAACGCAACCGCGCCTGATGGTACCAGAATATCCTGCGCAGAACGGGGATCGTGTGGTTCTGCCAGCCCTCAATCAAGGTTTTGGTCCGTTTGGATTTTACCAGTTGATGCGCCATGAACCAATCCGACAAATGATCGCGTTCGGCGTCGGTGTGGGTGTTCATGTCCTCCGCCAACCGGTCAATTACGTCCTGATCGAGCGTGGACTTGTCTGTCACCAGCACCGCCAGCATCCGCGGCACAAAACGACCGGTATCCCACAACCCGTCAGCCAGAGGCTGATCGGTCTTGATCGACGCCGCCAATTTCTTGATTGCGCCCATCCGAGGCGTTTCTTGGTCCAATTGGCCCAAGATGTCGTGTAGATTATGCGCGGCCATGCTGCCCTCCGATATCAATCGGGTTCAGGGTATCACGGATGCAAGGTCTCGTGCAAAACCCGTCAGGCGTCTGGACTGTTTAGCCAAGCCTCGGCCTCGCCTGCCTGAGACAAGCTGAACCCTTTAATTGTCAGGCTCGGGATCAACATGCCCTCGAACTGGGCCATATTGCGAAGCCATGCCTGTTCGCAAACCACAGCGCATTTGCGGAACCGTCCGATCAAGCCGAGTAACTGACCGACCCGTCCAAATTCTACCATCAGCGCGCTGAATTCCGGCATCTCGAATTCCTGAATGCGATACATCAATGCCCCGCCTTGCATTCCCTCAGACAGGTTTAGCAATTCATCCAGACCGGTTTTCATCTCTTCGGCACCCAGCCCCCCGTGGATTTCAAGATCGATACGGTTGTCGCCTGTTTTTGTGACTTTGAACATTGCAGTTCTCCTTTCGCTCATAAGATAGGCAAAACCACCCCACCGGTCCTTGATCTGGCGCAAATGCTTGCCACGTGCCGTCCTGCGCCCCATATCAGACCTATGTTGCGCTTTACCCCCATCCTTCTGGCCGTCTTGTATGGCGTCGTTCTGTATCGGTTTTCGGCTTGGCGCACGTCAAAAGAACTGGACGCGAAATCCATTCCGCTTGCGGATCCGGGATTGTTGGCCCTGACCCAAGACATGGCCCGCGCGTTGGACCTGCCCCAAATCAAGGTCAGCATCTACAATGTGGCCCCCGTCAACGGGCTGGCAGCCCCAGATGGCCGGATTTTCATAACCCGTGGGTTTTTGGAAAAATACAAAGGCGATGAAATCTCGGCCGAGGAAATGGCCAGCGTGATCGCGCACGAGCTGGGGCATGTCGCCTTGGGACATTCTCGGCGCCGGATGATAGATTTTAGCGGCCAGAATGCGATGCGCACGGCACTGGCGATGGTCATCGGGCGGTTTGTCCCCTTTGTCGGGCCAATGCTGGCCAATCTCGCCACATCCCTGTTGGCGGCACGTTTGTCGCGAACCGATGAATACGAAGCCGACGCCTATGCTTCGGCCTTGTTGGTCAAGGCCGGTATCGGCGTCGAACCGCAGATTAGCCTGTTCAAAAAGTTGGAAACCCTGACAGGCGCACATGGTGCCGCGACACCTGCATGGATGATGTCGCACCCAAAAACCGCCGAACGGATCGCCGCAATCGAAGCCAACCGCGAGAAATGGTTAGGATAGCGCCTTGCCCAACCGTGGCATGCGCGCCTTTTTCATCAAACCGCGCATTGTCCAATCGGGGTCAGACATCGCGCGCGCGCGGTCCAGAACCGCCTCGGCGACGGCGCGCACGACATCGGGTGCCTCGTCAAACATTCGACAGCAAAATTCGTCAGGATTGAACCGCGCCAACCCTTCGTCTGACAATGCACCGCGCGGAAAGTCTTTATTGTTCACTGTCATGATACCATCGCACGACCCCACGACAGCCGCAGCTAGCACATGCACATCGTCGGGATCAGGCAAATGGAACCTGCGGCCGGCCTCGGGCGGGACAGTGATCCGTGCATCTGGAAAATCGATTTCCAATGCTGCGATCTCGCCGCGCGCGAATATCTCGGCCTCGGGGCCCAATTTGCGCGTGGCACGCGCCCATTCCTCTAGCACGCGGTCCGACCAACGGGCCTGAAAAAGCCCTGCACGGGCGATACCCAGCAGCACCTCTCGCATGACTGTGGGATATAGAACGCAAGCGTCGATCATCACCCTCATAGGCGAAAGAAAACCGCCTTGAGATAGCCGCTTTCGGCCAGATGTGGCATCAACGGATGGTCCGGTCCCGCAAAACCGGTTTGAATGATCTGCCCGCGCCGCCCTGCACGGCCAATCCCGCGGGCAGAGGCATTGCGGAATTTAGTCAGGTCAGCCGCGTGGGAACACGAACATAGGCCCAGATACCCGCCCTCGGACACCAAAGGTGCCGCGAGACGGGCCACACGTTCATAAGCCCGCAGCCCTGCATCCATTGCCTTGCGCGTCGGCGCAAAAGCGGGCGGATCACAGATCACTACGTCAAACTGGGCGCCCTCTTCGGCCAGTGCCTCAAGGGTTGCAAATGCATCACCCTTGCGCGTGGCAAACCTGTCGGTGACGCCCATGGCAGCAGCACCTTGCGCGGCCAGATCAAGCGCAGGCGCCGAGCCGTCAACCGCCAAAACAGATGTCGCGCCGCCAGCAAGTGCCGCCAAACCAAAGCCACCCACATGGGAAAAGAGATCCAGAACGCGAGCATCGCGCGACAGGGATGCCGCAAAGGCGTGGTTCGGGCGTTGATCATAAAACAGGCCTGTCTTTTGCCCGCCCATCACGTCTGCCATGTAGGTCGCGCCATTCATTGGCACCGGCAAGGGCCCGCTGGGGGCTGTGCCCATGACCACATCCGTGCGATCGTCCAACCCTTCCAGAACGCGGGCGCGGCCCGTACCGTTCATGATCACTGTCGTGACGCCCGTCACAGAGGCAAGGGCCGCAACCAACGGCGCAATCAACGTGTCGGCCCATGCCGCGTTCGGTTGGACCACAGCGACATCACCGAACCGGTCGACGATAACACCGGGCAGACCATCGGCCTCGGCGTGGATCAGGCGGTAGAACGGGTCAGGGTATAGCCGGGCACGGTGCAACAATGCTTTGGTGAATATTGCTTCAAACCAATCCTGATCAATCACAGCAGTGACATCACGATCCAGCATCCGGCAAAAAATCCGGCTTTTGGGGTTTACCGCAACCAACCCCATTGGGCGACGTTCTGCGTCTTCGAGGATGGCAATACTGCCCGCCTCGATATTTTTGGTGCGGCGGTCTGTTACGACCTCGTTTGCATAGACCCAAGGAAAGCCGTGGCGGATTGCGCGGGCGTCGCCTTTGGGGTTGAGGCGGACAATAGGAAAAGAGGGCTGATTCATACCAGCCCTCTTAGTGTCAAACAAAACGGTTTGAAAGTCCTAGATGTCGTAAGTGCCTGTCAGCTCGTCGCGCAACACTTGTGTCAGGAAATCCGTCACGCGGACTTTTTCCGTCTGGCCTCGCTGCTCGAGCATCAGGGCCGCAATGCCACCTGGCGCCGCTAGGTTCGCCTCGATGCGGCGCGCCTCTTCGATGATCTCACCGGTTTCTTCATCACGGATCGTCAGATCAAAAATGATGTTGTAGACGCCACCGACAGTAAAGCGGGTGCGTTCGGTCACGCCATGGAAACGCACAAGATGAATGTCCAGAACCACGCCTTTTTCACCCTTGAGGCGCTCTTCGTTGCGTATTCTGGCTTCTTGGAAAATCGCCGCAATCTGTTCGACGCGGTCGCCAACAGGATCACCGCGCCAAACAACGTCTGAGAACGGATAATAGCCGTTGCCTTCGGATACCTGAATATTCTCAGGCGAATGGAACCGCATTTCATGCACGTGATAGTCACGTTGAATAACGATCCCTTGTGTATCAAACCCTGATGCATTCAGTGGCGCATTCCGCGACACTGTATCCACCGATGAACAGCCAGCCACGCCCAGGCCCAATGCTGCGATCGTCATGATCTTGAATAGTTTCATCTGTCACCTCCGGGCTTTTGCCCTGTTTTTGGTATGGTCCCCCAACGCGGGATTGCCTCATGGTTAACACCTCGATTAGGGCATCATTGTGTCAAATTGTGGCAATTAAAGGGTGATTTTAGGCAATCCCCCTATTGGGATTGGATCGTTGTCGAAAAGACTCACTTTCCCTCAACAGACCTGCGTCGGATCGGGTTGTTAGCGCTAACAACACATGCTAGAACGCGGCCAACACACCGCAGGAGCTGGAAATGTCACTAAATTCTGTTGTCGAGAAAGTCACCGACCGCATCCGTGCCCGTTCCGATGGCACGCGCCGCACCTATCTGTCCCAAATGGCCGATGCCGCAGCCATCGGGCCGCGCCGCGCCCATTTGACTTGTGGCAATCAGGCCCATGCCTATGCGGCAATGGGGGCAGATCAGGACACGTTGGCCAAGGCCCCTAGCCCCAATATCGGTATCATCACCGCCTACAACGACATGTTGTCGGCGCATCAGCCGTTCCAAACGTTTCCCCAGCAAATCCGCAACACTGCCCGCGCCAACGGTGGCACGGCCCAAGTGGCAGGCGGCGTGCCCGCCATGTGTGATGGCGTGACCCAAGGACAAACCGGTATGGAACTGTCGCTATTCTCGCGCGACGTGATCGCTATGGCCGCGGCTGTGGGCCTGTCCCACAATGTCTATGACAGCGCTATCTATCTGGGAGTATGCGACAAAATCGTTCCCGGATTGGTGATGGCCGCCGCGACGTTCGGCTACATCCCCGCCATCTTTGTCCCCGCCGGTCCAATGACATCCGGCCTGCCCAACGACGAAAAGGCCCGCGTGCGGCAACAGTTTGCAACCGGAGAAGTCGGACGCGAAGAATTGATGCGTGCGGAAATGGCCAGCTATCACGGCCCCGGCACCTGCACATTTTATGGAACAGCCAACTCCAACCAGATGTTGATGGAATTTATGGGGCTGCATTTGCCCGGTTCGTCGTTTGTAAACCCGAACACCCCCCTGAGGGACGCATTAACGGATGAGGCGACCAAACGCGCCCTGAAAATTACGGCCCTTGGGCCTGATTACACTCCCGCCAGCGAAGTCTTGGACGAGCGCGCGTATGTGAACGGCATCGTTGGTCTGATGGCGACCGGCGGGTCGACAAATCTGATCTTGCACCTGCCCGCGATGGCGCGGGCCTCTGGTGTCATTCTGGACTTGCAGGATTTCTCGGATCTGTCCGAGGTCGTGCCGCAGATGGCCAAGGTCTATCCAAACGGTTTGGCCGATGTGAACCATTTCCATGCGGCAGGTGGGCTTCAGTATCTGATCGGGAACCTGTTGGAAAACGGCTTACTACATGAAGACGCCAAGACCGTAGCGGGCAACGGACTAGGTCATTACACCCGCGAGCCTGTCTTGCGCGACGGGGACATCACATGGCGCAGCGGCCCGACGCAGCCCCTGAACGACAAAATTGTGCGCCCCGCAACTGACCCGTTCAACAAGCACGGTGGACTGACGCAGCTCGCGGGCAATCTTGGGCGCGGGGTGATCAAAACCTCGGCCGTGGCGCCCGAGCGCCAGATAATCGAGGCCCCCGCCCGCGTTTTCAACAGCCAAGAGGCCGTCAAAAATGCCTTCAAAGCCGGTGAATTCACAACCGACACCGTGATTGTGGTGCGGTTCCAAGGGCCAAAATCCAACGGCATGCCAGAACTGCATAGCCTGACACCGACAATGGCCGTCTTGCAAGATCGCGGGCTCAAGGTTGCCTTGGTGACTGACGGGCGAATGTCTGGAGCATCTGGCAAAGTGCCCTCGGCCATCCATGTTTGCCCTGAGGCCGCCGATGCGGGGCCGCTCGCCTATATACAGGACGGCGATCTGATCCGACTGGACGCCACCAAAGGCACAATCGACGCCGTTGGTGTGGATCTGGCCAAGCGTTCCCCCGCCCAGCCTGACCTGTCGGGGAATGGCAATGGTGTCGGGCGCGAATTGTTTGGAATCTTTCGTCGAAATGTCGGCCTTGCGGCTGATGGCGGTTGCGCCGTTCTATAGGGAATGCTGCATCTTACGTATATTGCTTAGCCAAGGACCCAGATCATGACACCTCAGACCGCTTCCGAAAAATCACGTGCCATTTGCCTGTTGGCACCCGTGGTGCCCGTTCTGGTCGTCGATGACGCGGCCCATGCGCAACCATTGGCCCGCGCGTTGGTTGCAGGCGGCCTGCCCGCGCTTGAGGTCACGCTGCGCACCCCCGCAGCCCTAGAAGTGATCCGCGAAATGGCCATGGTTGCAGGTGGTGTCGTGGGGGCTGGCACCTTGCTTACACCCAAAGATGTCGAAAACGCCAAAGCCGCGGGCGCGCAATTTGGCGTCTCGCCGGGGGCTACGGACACGATACTGGATGCCTGCGAAGCAAACGACCTGCCGCTATTGCCCGGTGCGGCGACAGCATCAGAAGCGATGCGTCTGCTCGAGCGGGGCTATACGGTGCAAAAATTCTTTCCCGCCGAGGCAAATGGCGGCGCACCTGCATTGCGGGCAATCGGTGCACCAATCCCGCAAGTCAGCTTTTGTCCGACAGGCGGGGTTAGCCTGACGAATGCCGACGAATATTTGTCGCTGTCCAACACCTTGTGTGTCGGTGGGTCGTGGATCGCACCCAAGGATCGGGTCCTCGCGGGCGATTGGGATGCTATCACTGCACTGGCCGCCCAAGCGGCGCATTTGCCGCGCTAGTCAGCCACTCGCGCTGACCGCCCACCCCGCCTGCGGGCCGTGGACGGGGCTGTCAGCGACGCCGTTAATGTTTGGGTCATCGGGTGATCGGCGGGCTCGGACGCATAGGTAGCCAACAGCCGCCTGACTGGTGCGGTATGATCCGCACCCGCTGGCAGCCCCAAAACCCAGTCCAGAAAAATCGATCTGCATTCCCCCAGAGTGATACCTTCAATTCGGTAACTCTCGCGGATCAATCCCTTTAGGTCGTCGGGGTCGTTAGGGTTTAAAACCATATCAGTCGCCCCTTAGGCCAGTTTTCGGCTGATAACTGCATCCGCTTTAGCCGCGACGCGTTTTATTGTGTCCAATAGATCGTCCATCGTATCAAAACCTGTCTCTCGTAGGATCAGGCGCCTGCCGCCCTCTCCTAATTTGTCGGGTGCCAAGGCGCCACCCGTCAGCAAACGGGCCGCGGCCTGTATACGCCAGAAAAGCCCTGCCGCGCGCGCAATCGCCCGCGCGTCAGCGGCATCCAGCCAGCCATCCGCGACACCGGCTGCCAATTGTGCGGCAGCGTCCCTTGCAGGTGATCCCGCGCGCAAGGCAGCGGCTTGGGCGATCAGTTCTGTGTCTTGTAACCGGCCTGCACCAGTTTTCGGGTCCCAGTCCCCCTGTGGCGGCTTGGCCTCGGCAATGCGGGCGCGCATATCAGCCAGATCTGATAGCACCGTCGCACCCTGCCCTTTGTCCGCCAACAGCGCACGGCGGAATGCGTCAACCTGAGCGCCCAACTCGCTTGCACCTGCAACAGCACGCGCGCGTGTCAATGCCAAATGTTCCCAAGTCCACGCCTCTTCGCGTTGGTATGCTTGGAACGACTGCACCGACGTGGCCACGGGCCCCGACCGTCCCGACGGGCGCAAGCGCATGTCGACCTCGTATAGTCGTCCCTCGGCCATCGGCGCAGAAAGGGCCGTGACCAAGGCTTGGGTCAGGCGGGCATAATAAGGGCGCGTCGACAGGCTGCGTTTGCCGATCGACGCCTCGACCCCATCCGCATCATAGATCACAATCAAGTCCAGATCCGAGGTTGCGTTCAATCTGGACGCACCTAAACTGCCCATGGCCATCACTACTGCGCCACGACCGGGTTGCGGTCCGTGTTTGCGCGAAAATTCAGCCACAACACAAGGCCACAGGCAGGCCACGATTGCTTCTGCCAAATCCGCATATTGCGCCCCCGAAGTATCCGCATCAATTAACCCACGCAAATGATGCACCCCCACGCGAAAGTGCCATTCCTTGGCCCAACGGCGCGCGGCAAGCAGTTGGGCCTCGTAGTCATCAGCAGCATCAAGCACCTTTGACAGCTCATCCTGCAACGCCGCGCCCCCTGGCCATTCGGCAAAGAAACTGCCCCCGATCACTGCATCAAATACGCCCGAGTTGCGCGACAGATATGCCGATAGCGCTGGCGATGTTGCCGCAACATCAACGATCAACTGCGTCAGTTGCGGGTTGGCGTCAAACAGTGAAAACAGTTGAACTCCGGCAGGCAAGCCTTTGAGAAAACTATCAAATTGCAACAGCGCCTCTTCGGGTTTGGCGGCCTCCTTTAGACGGCCTAGAATTTCAGGACGTAGACGGTCAAAGATTTCGACCGCGCGCGATGACCGCAGCGCGGGATAGGTCGGCCAGCGTGCGGTGACCTCGGCGCCGAAATTATCACTCGTGCCCACAACAGGATCAGGTGCAAAGAAACTCTCGATTGTGTCGTGCACCTCCTCAAGGCGGTCACGCAGTTCCGCGCGTAGCCCTGCCAGATCGCGACCCATCATCGCCGCCAGCCGCGCAAAGCCTTCATCGGTTTTGGGCAAACTGTGAGTTTGGGCATCGTTGATCATTTGCAAGCGGTGCTCGACCTCGCGGTGAAACGCGTAGTGGCCGTATAGCCTGTCGGCGGTGTCTTGGGGCACCCATCCTGCTGCAGCGATCGCATTTAACCCCTGATCGGTCCGACGCACCCGCAACGACGGGTCGCGCCCACCGGCAATCAGCTGACGGGTTTGGGTAAAGAATTCAATTTCGCGTATCCCGCCGCGCCCCAGTTTCATGTTGTGACCTTCCAGCACCAACTTGCCGCCCAATCCCTTGTGATCGCGAATGCGCAGGCGCATGTCGTGTGCGTCTTGGATCGCGGCAAAATCTAGGTGTTTACGCCAGACAAACGGGCGCAACGTTTCCAGAAACCGCGCCGCTGCATCCAGATCACCGGCGCAAGGTGCGGCTTTGATATATGCGGCGCGTTCCCATGTGCGCCCCACGCTTTCGTAATACCGTTCGGCCGTCTCGGACGATATACAGACTGGCGTCGCGGACGGATCAGGGCGCAGCCGCAAATCGGTGCGGAACACATAACCGCCCTCTGTAGCCTCGGACATCATCGCGGCCATCCGGCGTGTGACTTTGATAAAGCTCGCCCGCGCCTCGTGATAGTCATCAGGGTCGAACCGCGTTTCATCGAATAGGCAGATAAGGTCGATGTCCGAAGAATAATTCAGCTCGCCTGCGCCCTGTTTGCCCATGGCAAGCACAAACATGCCACCAGCCGTGGGGATATCGGCCTCTGTCATTCCCGGCAGTTTTCCGCGCCCTATTTCGGCGCCAACCAATGCCTTAATCGCGGCGTCGACCGACGCATTGGCAAATCGCGTCAAAGTGCCCGTGACTTGCGCCAAATCCCATGCGCCAGCCAAATCCGCCAAGCCCGTAATCAGTGCAATGCGACGTTTGCACATTCTCAAATGCAGCGGCAAATCTGGCAAACCAACCTGCGACAGACCAGCGATCAAGGCAGAAACCGCCGCACATGGGTCGTCCACCGCCTTTGGCAGCCAGTCCGCCTCAGACCGGATCAAACCGGCAAGGTGCGGGCTGCAGCCGGCGGCACCGATGATCAGATCACGGGCGCCTTCCGGAAGCGCCTGTGCATGCGCCCAAGCTTCTGCCCCTCGATCGGGGTCAAATGGCGTCGGGCATCGGGTCTGCTGCTTGATCAGACTCACAATCGATCCAATCCTATGGCAACGAGCTGCGTGATATTATCTACATCGACTTCACCGCGCCGTTGTAACCATAGTTCTTGCCATTTGCCCATATCGCCGCCCAGATCGCTGTCGATGGCGCGGTTTTGGTCGGATCGAGATAGATAGCGGTTGATCTCGGCGGACCAAAGCGGCGAAAAGCCGACAGCGCGCAACGACCGAAGCATCCATAGCAGACCTGCTTCGGCGTCCACCGTCCCAATCAGGTTGCCGAGCAAGAACGGATAGCGATTGGGGTCATCCGGCGCGTTGGCCAGTATCTGCAATGAGGCGTTCATCGCCTTGGGCAGGAATTTTTCCAAGTCTGCTTTGGCCTGATCCGTCACCAATGGCGGAGAAAGGCAATGGGAGTAGTCATCGACTGCAAAATAATAAATCTGACTTGGCTCGGCAGATTGCAAATACGCCAATATGGTCGCGCAACGGGCCTGTCTGCGGGCAATCGTGTCATGGGGATAGTCGTCCACCAGCCAAGCGCTAACACCAGAGCCTCGCCCGTCCCTGAACGCAGGCAAAGCGGCGTCTTCAAAGACCTCCCAGTATTTGTCATCCCCGCCCCATCTTACTATTGCACCAGCCAAAACAAACCTGTGACGGGGCCGGATGTTGCCTTGTAACTCTGCGTCCAGATAGTCCAACAACACGTCTCGATCCTCGGACCGTTTCAACAAATTCGTTATCTGCAAAATCGCGCGGTTATGTGGCCAAACACCATCCTCGGATTTGACCTGGTCCACCAGTGACCGCAGTGGCGCCAACCTGTTCGACTGCCGCAGATCGTCAACACTGGCGAGCAACTTGTCACGCTCGGCTTGCAATCCGGTCAGGCTTTCTTCTAGCAACCTCACGTCTTCTAGTTGGCGGGCAAGGTTCTGCGCCTCTGCCTCTAGGGCGCGTCTTTCGCGATCCAGAGCTTGGCGGGTCGTGTCTTGACGTGCTGCTTGCGCCTCAAGGGCCTCGCGCTTGGCCGCAACTTCGGCACGCAGAGCGGCCAGATTTGTCTCGGCTTGTGCGCGCAAGGCGGCATAGTCCGCCTCCAATTTGGCCTGTCGGGCCGCGACCTGTTCGACGATCGACTGCTCTAACCGGAGACGTCTGGTTTCCAACTGGACGGTTCGCGCCTCAATCAATGTCAGTTGCGCCTCGGCTTTGCCGACTTCCGCTTCGGCAAGTGCCTGACTGGCTTTGGCCTGATCAACGCGCGCATCAAACAGATCACTATTAAAGGCGTAAATCGCGGTCGCAATCGCCGCCGCACTGGGCACGACAGTCGCCCAAAATCCGGCGCGCAAATAAAAAGGACGCAGAATCTCGTCCCGCTCAGCCTCGAACTTTTGCGCCTCGGCGCGGGCTCTTTCAATCTCTGCGCCAACCATGCCGCGTGCTTTTCTGTGATTATTCATTTCCAAATCCATCTAAAAAACAGATCGTAACACAATGAAAGCATATGACAAATTCATTAGATGTAAAAAACATTCACATTACACCTTGCACTCCCCCTCCGCTATTCCCATCTTGGTAATGTGAAAAGCATTCACATACACAAACAAACTCAAGGAGCCTACAATGAACACCGCCTCTTCCACTTCACCGATGGCCTACGCAGACCACCGCCCCGGTTTCTTTGCCCGTGCCGAGGGCTGGCTGGACGAGCGCGGTAAGGGCGCTTGGATCGCCGCGATGGTCCTTGGTTTTATCTTTGTCTGGCCTGTCGGCCTCGCCCTTCTTGCCTATATGATCTGGAGCAAACGCATGTTTAACAAATCCAACCGCTCAAGTAGCCGCCGTGCGTCTCGCATGCTGTCCGGCACAACCGGCAACCGTGCATTTGATTCCTACAAAGCAGAGACACTGCGCCGCCTTGAGGACGAGCAAGACAACTTTGAAGCCTTTCTCGAACGTCTGCGCGAAGCAAAGGACAAGGCAGAGTTCGACCAATTCATGGACGACCGTGCCGCCGATACCAGCGCTGACCAAGACGACGACGAGCGCAAGACAGAAGACGCCTAAACACCTATCGGGCCGTCCCTATGGGGGCGGCCCAATTCACCCATTCAGTGTCCAAAAGGAAATCGTATGACCCCGTCTCTTGCATCCACCAGCCACGCCGCCCCGATTAGCCTGCCTCAACAGGTATTGCAGATTATCGCGTATACCGCATTTGGCATTGTCGCTACGGTGCTTGCCTTTGTCTTTATCGCGCCTCTTGGGGTCCTGTTGGCCGCTCTTGTGATGTGGCGTGGCTTTGCGGGAGTTTACGGAGGCCACAACGACACCGCCCTGCAGATTTTGTCCCTGATCGGATTCACCCTGTTCGCCACAGTTGCAACGGTTATGGCCTTTGTCTTTTTGGCGCCTGCCGGACTATTGATTGCGGGACTTGCCTTGGTATTCGGCTTTGGCGGCTGGCAAAGTGCGACCATTTCCACGCCACAACGCCCCTCCGCATCTTCGACCCGCCCTAGCGGGAACACAGCATTCGACGCCTACCGGACCGAAACTCTGCGTCGGCTAGAACAAGAGCAAGACAGTTTCGAGGCCTTCCTAATCCGGTTGCGCGATGCCAAGGACCAAACAGAATTCGACAGTTTCATGGATGCGCGTGCCCAATTAGAACCGCCCGCTGACCGCATGAACGCTGACGCCACCTGATCGCGGTGCCGTTATCGGACCGCCCGACCCTACCCCCCAAGAACCATAAAGGAGCTCACTATGTCCGCCGCCGCTATCCACGGTCTGCCCAACCCCGAAACCAAGCCACAGTTCTACCAAGGCGTCGTGGTCAAACGTGCCATCGCGTGGCTGATTGACGTTGTGTTTATCGCACTGATTTGCATCATGATCCTGCCCTTCACCGCCTTTACAGGGGTGTTCTTTTTTCCCTTTATGATGCTTATCTTTGGGTTTTTATATCGCTGGTTCACGTTGGCGGGAAAGTCGTCGACCTGGGGCATGCGCGTGATGGGCATTGAAATTCGCGATCGTGATGGGATGCGATTGACGTCAGGAGACGCGTTATTGCACACAGCCGGATACACGATTTCGGTGGCCATGGCCCCGCTTCAACTGATCTCGGCAATCCTGATGCTGGTTTCTGCGCGTGGCCAAGGCCTAAGCGACCACGTGTTAGGGACTGCCGCGATCAACAAACCGGCGCGATGACCTCAAACCGGCGTGGCGGGACCTAACCGGTGCCGTCACGTCCCGGATTTCAAACATGCCCTGACATATTTGGCGGCAGAACTGAAATGGCTCGCCCCCGCAGCTTCTGCCCAACGTCCGGTTGTCCATGCGTTGTTAGCCCCCTGCATCGGGCCGCCATATAGTTCGGCCTCCGACAGGCCATCAATCAATTGCAGAAGTCTTGTGTATCGGGTGTCCAGCATCGCGACCGCGGCGGACCAATCCAGATCAGACTGACGGTTCCGCAAATCGGCGTTATAACGCTTGAGGTCGTTCCATTTGTACCCTTTGGCAGGGAAATGAACCTCTATTCCAGCCAGACCATCCGCATGCCAGCCTAAAAACAAATCAATCCAATGCGCACGGTGGGCGATGACATCTTTGATGGATGTGTCTTCTTCACGCTTTTTTATCGCAGTTGCTGCATCATGGGTTCCGATCAACTTGGTCAGCTTTGCGTATTCTTTTTTGGTGATATCATGCAGTTGTTCTTTGGTGACGGCGGGCATACGGCATCCTTTCAGTTAGCCCCGTTATGGCGATTGATTTGCCCATTGACGTTGATTGGGATCAAGGACAAGGCCACATTATGCGCACGTGGGTCGCTAGGGCTTGGCGCGCGGCCATGTCGTTGCTACGATGACGTCTGATTAACGGAGCCTCGATGCGTCACACCCTTCCTCTTGTTCCGCAGTTCTACGTAACTGCGCCGCAGCCCTGTCCTTATCTGGACGGGCGGATGGAACGTAAGCTGTTCACTGCATTACAGGGCGAAAACGCGAACAGACTAAATGATGCGCTGTCCAAGCAGGGGTTTCGCCGGTCACAGAACGTTCTTTATCGCCCGTCCTGCGCGGAATGCTCTGCCTGTATGTCGGCGCGTATCGACGTTTCGAAATTCGCACCAACACGCAGCCAGAAACGGGTTCTGAACCGCAATGCACACCTGCGCCGCCGAGCAACGTCGCCTTGGGCCACCGAAGAGCAATACGACCTGTTCCGCACCTATCTGGACAACAGACACGCCGATGGCGGTATGGCGGACATGGATATGTTCGAATTCGCGGCCATGGTCGAGGAAACGCCAATTCGCACCCGCGTGGTCGAATATGCCGACACGAATGACAAACACACCCTAAAAGCCGCCTGCCTGACCGATATGCTCGATGACGGGTTGTCGTTGGTATATTCGTTCTTTGACCCGCAAATCAGCCGCTTTAGTCCGGGCACGTTTATGGTCCTTGATCACATCAAACTGGCCCAAGAACTGGGTCTGCCCTACGTCTATTTGGGATATTGGGTGCCTGACAGCCCAAAGATGGCCTACAAGGCCAATTTTTCCGGCATAGAGGTTTTCCGCAATCGCGAATGGACCGCGCTTGGCGATCCTGACGACTATAGCGCCGAGTTGAACCCGATGCTGACGGAACCGATTGCAGAACAAGTGGCCAAGATCGACCTGCCCGACGCGCGCGGTTAGGTTTCGAATTTCTGATGCGGGTATGGCGTCACGTGATGCGAGGCTTTGCCGTCAGTGTATTCCTCGATCACGGATGACCAGAACTGTATGGCGGCGGCATTCTCTGGCACCTGATCGACGATCCATGACCCTTGGAATGCGTCAAACAGCAATGCCGCGGCACGGCGCCCGACCCCACATCGTCGAAATTTGCGCAAAACTAGGAACTGTTCGACCTCGAAGGCATCGTCATACCAGCGCACGATCCCGAACCCTGCGATTTCGCCTCCGACGAAAATCAGGCGCGCATGTCGATCAGGGTCGGTCCAGACCATGTCGAAACATTCGTGCGCAGGAAATGTCCCGTCACTGTCCAGAACGATGTCGAACATCTCGCTAAAATCATAGGCATATAGATGCGCCAAGGCATCCCACAGCGGACGATCTGGGGCCGCTAGAGGCTTTAGCGTGACCCGCCGTGACACGTCCGGATCAATTCAACAAGTTCGGCACGATGGTGACAAATCCCGGAACCAGCGCCAAGAGCAGCAGCCCAAACACTTGAATTCCAATGAACGGCATCACACCCCGATAGATCTGACCTGTTGTGATCTCTTTTGGAGCGACACCGCGCAGATAGAACAAGGCAAATCCGAACGGCGGCGTCAGGAACGACGTTTGCAGATTTACCGCAATCATGATCGTCACCCATTTGGGATCAAACGTTCCGCCGTAGATCACCGGACCGACAATCGGGATCACAATGTAGATGATTTCCAGAAAATCCAGCACGAAACCCAACACAAACAGCACAAGCATAACCAGCAGGAACACTGTCCATTCATTATCGAACGATCGTAGGAATTGCTGGATGTAATGTTCACCACCGAACGATATCAGCACAAGGTTCAAGAGCTGGGAACCGATAAGGATCGTGAACACCATCGATGTTACCTTGGCGGTTTCGCGCACAACAGGGGACAAAACCCCGCCCGCAAACAGCGTCCAGCAGGACCAGATCATCCCGAACATCGCAAACAGAAACGCCGCGAACGTCACCATAAAGGCAATCCGGTTTTCCAACAGGACAACTTCTTGTTCCATACGCATGTCGAAATTGGTGCCTATCAACAGCATGATGCCAATCGCAGCAGCCGTCCAAAACACCATCTTGCCGGACCGGCGCTCGTCTTGCAGTTTGCGATAGGTCGCAAGCAAAATCGCCCCGCCAGCACCCAATGCCGCGGCGGGTGTCGGGTTGGTAATACCGCCCATAATTGACCCCAAAACGGCGATGATCAGTACAAGCGGCGGAAAGACCACACGTAAAATTTCGTTCTGCGCCAGCATCCCGATGGCCGCGCGCATGCCGACAAAGGCGATCAATACAGGAATTGCTATCAACACCAGCGTTGTGCCCGGAGTGGCAATCGGACTGATCAAAAACGCATCGACAAGCAGCATCAAAACAACACCTGCCCCGCCGATGACCAACGGCGAGTGATCTGCACTCGGGCGAATGCCGCGTGCAAAAACCAATGTCAGCCCCATCAGCAGCGCCAGCGTAGTCAATCCCGTGCCCAGTGCCGGAGCATTGTCAATCTTGGCCGCGATCAGAGTAGCGCGTTCTTCGTCCGACAAGGCGCGAGCCTGAGCCACGCCACCTGCATCGTTGATGGCGGCCTGTTCGGCCAAGGCCATCGTCCAAGCCTCATCTCCGTGCAGCGATTGCATCGAAGCCGCGCATTCAGTGCTTACATTTGTGCGCAGACTCGCGGTTTTTCCAGCATCCGTGTAGCTGTCGACGATCACGGATTGGCTTCCGGCGACACCGATCTGCATTGCCAGCACCATGGCAGCAATCAGGCCCACCGGCAGTGCCAAGAGCCACAGCAAGCCTTCGTTACGGGTTATGACCTCTCCGCTGCGCGTGCCGCCCATCTGGACCGCAGGGGCCTTGGTCGGGTTCAGCAAAGCGTAACCGAATGCGTAGGCCGCATATAAGAACGCCAACAAGACACCGGGCAATAACGCGGCTTGGAACAGTGTCCCGACTGAAACAACAGCCGGTTCACCCAGCAATGTCAGCGCGTCTGAACAACCGGCCAATTGCGCCCGTTCTTCTTGGGCTGCGGAATACAAATCCCCCGCCAACGTGCCCAGCAGAACAATCACGATTGACGGCGGAATGATCTGCCCCAATGTGCCAGACGCCGCGATCACCCCGGTCGACAGAGATGGAGAGTACCCGTTCTTGAGCATTGTTGGCAAAGCCAGCAAACCCATGGTCACAACAGTCGCCCCGACGATACCAGTCGAAGCCGCCAGAAACGCCCCCACGATGACGATCGATACGGCCAGACCACCTGGAAGCGGGCCAAACACTTTGGCCATTGTGGTCAACAACTCGTCCGCAATGCGGGACCGTTCCAGCACGATGCCCATCATCACGAACATCATCACTGCCAGCAGTGTTTCAATCGATTGGCCCGCCAGAACACGTTCGTTCATCCGGTTGACAAGGAACCCGACATTGCGGTCGAGCGCTTGTTCCCAACCGTTGGGAAACAGGGCCGTGGCATATCTGGGCAAATCAGGATTTCGGAACACCGAGATGGCGTCGGGCCTGACGCCTTCCGCGATCAGAGCCGCATAGGCGTCGGACCCTGTATCAACGGCCAAATGGGTCAACATGCCATTGCTGTCGAGCGCTGCGATCACAGCAAATGAAATTACAGCAGAACCCGAAATGGCAAATGCCACGGGAAACCCTGACAAAATCCCTGCAAACAAGGTCAGGAACACAATGATCAGGCCAACTTCTATGCCGTCTAGTCCAAATAACATCTCTTGGTGTTCCTTAGTGAATTTCTGCTACGCGTTCGGCGATCTCATCGCCCAACTTGTCACGGTCCAGATAGCGGCCCTCGGATGCGGGGCCCTCTTTTAGCTCAAGATACGAGCGGTAAAAGAACGCGACAGCCTGCAACAGCACCATAAAGACAAAGGTGATCAGCAGGATTTTGAATAGGAAATAGGCGTTAAACCCGTTTGGACTAAACCCTATGGTTTCGATGTTCCAACGCAGGGCGCGCGCCTTGTTTAGCAAACGGTCCAATTGATCGGATGCGGACGGGTTGGGCACCACCAAATGGCGCCAGAGGAAAAACCAACCATATAGCCACGTCAGCAACGCTGCGGGCACCATCAAG
>CAXIAS010000049.1:0-21186 GCA_964022195.1 uncultured Roseobacteraceae bacterium | reverse complement strand
CGACCACCGAGATCTACACTCTTTCCCTACACGACGCTCTTCCGATCTCGGCGGTAGCGTAATCGACCGCATAATGTGCATGGCTGGGCCACCACCGGACGTCAGGTGGCAAATGTGAGGATTTTATCGGGTCGCAGACGGCCAAGGCCGCCTCGAAGCGGGCCGCAAAAACCTCGGACAAGGCACGTGCGCCGGACCATTGGCCAAAGTTCAATCGCAACGATACATGTTTGATCCGCAGCACGCCGGTCTGTGCTGCAAAATAACGGTCGATCACCTGCCCCAAAGCAGTCGGAACATCCGTGCGCATGGATCGATCCATCAGCTGCGCCCAGTGCGCGGCCCCTGCCCCTGCGCCCTGCACGCATGTCTGTATCCGGTCAATATGCAGGGCGTGGTTTTGCATGCTAGAACTTTACCTCCGAGCCTGCTTGCACCACTTGCAAGCTGATTTCCGCCATCATGACAATCACCTCCGGATCCAGACCCAGCTGGTCTGACAGGGCTTCGGGATCACCGCCGACCAGATCTTGCAGTGTTAACGCAAGTTGGCTGTCCATTACCTTTTCATACAAATCGTCAAAGAAATGCAGGGTCTCAGGCGCTTTTTGCAGGCCGTCCTTGTGGGTCTCGTAGAAATCTACAAAGCTGAGATCTACGTCTGTCGGTTTGAACCCGTCTAGCCACTCGATCATCTTGGCCGTTGTGTCGATAAACCATTCGAATTGGCCTTCATCGGCAAGGACCTGACCCAGCATCGCCTCGGGGTCCTCTAGGATTGACGACCAGTGGATGAACAGGTCCTGCAATTTTTGAACGGTGTCCAGATACAGTTGTTCATCAAAATCATCGCCAAGCCTGTGTTTAAACAGGGGCCACGCCCAAAAGATGTCTACCCAAATCTGATCGGGCTTTGCGGGCGGGTCGGGTGTCGGCTCGTCTGGGGTGGGATCAGGTGGCGGTGGCGGCGGTTCGCACAAGCATTGGGTCGCAAAGTCCTGAAGGATCGACACCGGCAACAGGCGTCTGCGCGCGGCTGGCGAATAGGACACGGTTTTGCCATTCCAATTGATCCGGCCCAGAACGAGGATGTGCCCCTCGGCTTGGGTCAGTGACAAAGGCACAGCCGCGCCACCGCAGATGATCGACTTGATGGTGTCGCAGTCTGCGGTTTGTGTGTCATGCCCTTGCGGGAGGTCGCAGTGCAACTCGATCGTGACCTGATTGCATGCCCGCGTTGGTGACGTGTTGGTGCCCGGATGCGCACAGTCTTGTGGCAACCCTGCCCGCGGGGCGGCGTGGGTCCAACCGGATCTGGCCACAATCCATCCGGTCAACGGGGTTTGGGGGGTGACGGCTGCGCCTTCTTCTTCATTCAAACCGCACCCCGCAGCATTAGGGCCGCATGTCGCCAGCAATCGGTCAACCATGTCCTTCACAAGGACCGGTTTTGGCAGGAATATTTCCTCGCCATCCGCTGCAATGCCATATCCGGCCTCGACCGTCAGCGTGGCGCCTTGCAGCGGGGTGTCCAGACGTGCGGTCAAGCCCGCGACAATGCCCCAGCCATGTAAATATCGCCGTAACCGCCATAGGGCTTGTGTATGGCTGGTTCGATCCAGTGTCAGGTCCGCGGCTTCGATTACTGCGCCATCAAAATACAACGGGCCATTGATCCCTGTTGACTGGCTGTCCAGAACTGTCCGGCATTCAAATTGTGACATTATCCCTGCCCCTTTAGTTGGAACCATGACCGGTATATTCCGCCCGGCATTCCACCCCAGGTCGTTGGTGGATCGGTGTGCAGCACATGTCCGTCCAACGGCAGCCCATCGCGCGAGGCAAATCGGTCGGCGTGAATCGTGACCCGTACGTCAACCACGTCGCGATGGGTCTCGAACCCGATGTCGTCGCCGTTGTAGCGCAAAACGAAACCACGGCTCTTGCTATGGTCACCGTCGCCGAATTCTTTCAAAAAACCTGTCTCATGGTCCAGATCAGAATCCGACCAATCGATGCCGGCCACGTCCAGATTGGCCAGGTTTCGCCAAACATGGGTTTGAAATCCGTCACTGAA
This sequence comes from uncultured Roseobacteraceae bacterium, assembly GCA_964022195.1. Lineage (GTDB taxonomy): Bacteria > Pseudomonadota > Alphaproteobacteria > Rhodobacterales > Rhodobacteraceae > Yoonia. Next base: position 19,109 of record CAXIAS010000049.1, on the reverse strand, counting down.
TTGCAGCTCGACCACCATCCGTGATGCTCCGCTTTCGCGCATGGCTTGCAGATTGATTTCTTTCTCGAATGCGACGCCCAGTCCCAACTCCATGAGCAAACTGACAAACGTATTCACGTCCATATCGATTAGCTCAAATTCCTTCCAGCTAAGCCCGATGATCTTGTTGGTTTCTACTGCACCCGCGTCCTTGCCGTCCTTGCCGTCAGTGCCGTCCTTGCCGTCCTTGCCGTCAGTGCCGTTCACACCATCGGTTCCGTCTACCCCGTCCCGCCCGTTCAGGCCCGGTTCGCCCTTTGCGCCGGGCGGACCCTCTGCGATGCCTTGCGACAAGATGCACATGATTGCGTCGCGCAAGGCCGAAGCAGATGGAATGATCCTGCGCAATGTGACGTTATCGATTGTAGCGTCGCCATCGCCTGCGTCTTGTGCGTTGCGCATCGGCGGGTGGTCGGCTGCGATATAGTTGGGCAAATGACCCAATAGGACCAGATGGTCATTGTCGCTGTCTTCACAGCTCAGGCACCCTTTGCCCGCAGCCGTCAGGTGCAACCCGCAGGCCGCCACTGAGGCTTGAATGATTGCAACCAAACCACGGTCGGGGCTTAGTCCGTCATCACCGTCCTCTAGCGCAACAAATAACTGATCTGCGGTTTGCGTCTGGCTAAGGTTCCGGCCACGGCCCGTTAATGTGACCGCGTCATTGCCCAGCTCGACCAGCAACGGGGCGCCCGCCTGCGCACGGATTGGTTCGACTGGGATCGGTGCAAGCCAGCAACGGGTCTCATCGGCACCATGTGACAGCATGAAAACCGCCTTTTCCGTCGGGGCAATGGTAAAATCGATCCAGTTCGACGCGATCACAGCGCCCCTGCCCGCAGGCGCAAGGCGAGTGCCGTTTCCAGTCAGGACGTGCCGCCCGATATGGGTTGTCGTGCCATCAGAAGATGCAAGATAGACAACGCTTGCGTCATGACTAAACCGCACCCCCACAATGCCAAAGCCCGCAGCTGCCGTTGGTAGGGTCGCGCCCCTAATCCGTGCCGCCGCCTTGATGATTGCGCCATTGGCGCCGTAGGTGCCTGCGTGCAAATCGGCGATATCCAGAAGATACGTCCGGTTTAGCCCCGCGCCCGCTGTTAACACCAGATATCTGTCGTTATTGCTGATATCCATCATGCCGGCACCGCGCGCCATGGCACCGTTTGCGCCGCCGAACCCGTGATTGAACCGCAATTGCGACTGAGGCGCGGGCTGCGTGGTCCGAGGTGTCCCGTTGACCCAGCTTTCCAGCTCGATCGCGCTGAACGACCGCAGCTGGGCCTTGGGGCTGGCCTCTAGCAGAAAAACTTCGCCGGTTGTCGGTGCGACCGCAATACGGATTTGGGCAAAGGCGCTGGTAATGACCCCCGCCGGTTTGGCGTCGGTGCCGATGTCCGACATGCGCCAGACTGCAACGCCGTCTATGGGACCGTCGCCCAAATCAACGCCTCTGGCGACACTGAAAGCCAAACGACCGGCTTTGGTGCCGCTGGTTTGCGCGATGATCTCGGGCCCGTCAGCGATGGCCGTCAGGTCCTGAGTATGACCGTCGAAAAAATGCAACCTGCCGACCCCGCCATCGGACGGATTTTGAACCGTGACTTGCAGCCGGTTCTCTGCGTCGTTGAAATAGGTGTCCATCGGGACTTCTGCCTCAAAGGACAAACTGTGGACCCATTTCAGCATCGGCACCCCGTCGACAGTGGGAACCTGCGCATCGGCATTCGATATTTCGGTCAAAAAGAACTCGAACCCTTCGGTGACGCGGCTGAATTGCGTGGTCGAGGCAGCCCCGCATCCGGGCAAGATTGTCGGCACAGCATCAGATCCGTGGTCACACCGCCGGAGCCCGATACCCAAATGGACCTCGCCATTCAGGCGGTCCGCCAAGTCGGGGTCTTGATCCAGCAGCTCGGACACGGGAACAAGGGTGCGTTCGGGCACGATTATTTCCTGTCCGCAGCAGTCCAGCGCCAGACCCGGTTCCAGAACCAGATTTTCAGGCCGGCACCCCGGCGCAGGATGTTCTATCAGATCAAGACCGCACACAATCCCCGTTCCATGCAAATGGGCGTTGTGCAGATGTCTGAGGCCCCGATGATAAGCCTGCTCGTTCTGAAAATCATTGGCCACCAACAAGGTGCCGTCAGTGTAATTGTTGCGCTTTGGGGTGGTCAGACTGCAAGGCAGACAGTCTTTAATGTCCTTGTCCAGCATGGCATGCTCCAATCGGGTTTTGTGAAAATGGGGTGGTGTTAAAATGAGTGCCGCGAGGGGCGTGACTGATGCCCAGATCAATGCCCGCGCGTCCAATGCCCAACGGTTGCGCCGTGCTGGCGCCCAAATACGCATCGACACCGGGAATGGATTGGCTACCGATAATCAGGCCCGGTTCCAAAAACCGCAGGTCATAGTCGACATGGGCCGGACACCAACCGCCAATCAGGCGGCTCAGGCGGGTCTCTTGGTCGGTCGGAACCAATGCACGGGGCAGGAAAATCGTGATCTTGTGGGGCTCGGGTTCGGTGGGCATCGGCACATGTCCTGCTGTCGGTGCATCCGGTCCCAGCGCCCAGTTTTCTACGATTGCAGGCCACGGCGCCTCTAGCCCCAAATGCCAGCGCAACATCTGCGCAAGCCCCGCTTTGGTCCCGCGATCGCGGGCGGTGTCGATGGCATGGGCGACCATTTCGCGGCGGGTTGCTTCGTCCCATTCGGCCAAAAACGAGATATCGAACCAGCTGCCAAGCCACTCCAACCAGCGATCTGCGGGCACGGCCCTCGGGTCGAAATGCACACCAATGTCGCGCGATTGTTGGCGTAGCTCGGCAAATACAGTGTCAAAGTAGCTTAGGAACCGGTCTAGAAAATGGCGCGACTCCGGGTCTTGGTGAAATGGCGCAGGCAGATGCGTCAGGCCGGATTTGCGCGGGCCGAACAGATCAAGTCTGGACACATTCGGCGATGTCCGCCCGTCTGAAAACAGATCAATCCGAACTAGCAGATAGCGGCCCTTGGCCGATTGGATCAAAACGTCGGGAATATTGCCGGGCAACAGGGTTAGCGGCACCGACCATGCGTCGGTCGGGATGTCTTGGATGCGGTCTGGTGTGACGGGTGTATCGGTGGTGTAGGTCCGGATTGTGATCCGCCCGTGGGGCGGCATGGTCAGGTCCAGCCCGATCCGGTCCCATGCAAACCCGCGCTGACCGCTGTCAAACGGGGCAAAGATGACATGGCCCATCGGCGGGACTTCGATGCGGCGCGGACGCGCCATAACCGGGGCCGATGTGTCCAACAGGCGCCCGTCACGTGTCATTGCAAGGTTGGCAATGTGCAGCGGTGCGCGGTCGGGCCAATGTGGATCACGATAGCCCAAGCCGCCCTCAGTATCTGCCACAAATAACGCGGGTGGTGTCAATTCGATGTGCATCTGGGGGTCTTGGGGGGTGATCCGACCCAAACGGTCCAAAGCGACCAATTGGTTGCGGTCCATCACATAGGCCACAGGTTCGGCCACATCGTCTGACGCCTGTGCGACAGCACAGATGTGTGTCGGCTTGTCCAACGCACCATCCGGTCTTGGCCAATCTGACAGCGGCTGCCACGCCGCATCAAACCGTTTGATCCGCGCGTTGGCTGTGTCTGTCACCAACCAAGTCCCGCAGCCCAACTGCGCCAGCCCAGACGGTGCCCAGTCAGTCAAACGCAGATCCTGACGAACCCTGCCCGACCTCATACACAGCACCAGCACCTTGCCCGCAACAGGATCGGCAATCACCAGATCCCCCTGTGCCGACCAGCGCACTGCGGTTGGCGCGCTTAGATGGTAGGCGTCCGTCGGGTCGGTGACCGGATCCCACAGCGGGGAAAACGGCGGCGGCGCCCCGATGATGCATTCGGACGCCAGTGCGCTGAGGATGACACCATTGTTGGCATCGGCCACAAACAGGCGACCATCGGGCGCAATAGCCACGTTGCTCGGCAGGCTTCGGCCCCCGAAACTGCCAAAGGGTTCGGTGGCGGCGATTGGCGTTTGGCCGTCGCGCCCCAACCGCAAACAGGTCCCGTCGCTGATCTGGATATTGTCGGAATATGCTACGTCAGCCCAACCAACATGATTGGAAAATCGTAGCATAGGCGTGGGGCCTGCGCGTAAAACATCAGCCATAACGCAGCACCAATTCTATCTTGTCGCGGGTCAGTGACGGCAACGCACCCTGAGGAATTGTTGTGATATCGGCACGAATGTCTTGCGTCCCGCCTGCAACCGAGATCGACAATCGGGACGCGCGGACAACGCCTGAGACCGACAACACCTGATCGTAGATGTCCGCATGATACAGCGCTGCTCCAAAATCCCAGCCCATACCGGATTTGCCGCCGGTAATCGGGTGGATAAATCGTGTCAGCGCCCCATATATCGCGTCGGATACCTGACCAAAATCAGCGTCGTCTGACACGGATATATCCATGCCTAGCCCCGTGATCTGGGCGTATGTAGGGCCTGTCACATGCAATTCGGTCCCCAACAAACGGCGCGGCACGAGCCAGTGACACACAGCGTCCAACTGCGCCTCGGAAGGTTGCGGTTGGGCGGCGTCACTGACGGGCAGAACGACCACCGTCACCGACCCGTTGCGCGGGGTGATGATGCCGTTGTGCAGCGCGGATCTGGCAAGAGCTGTGGCGCGGTGTAGTGCCACACCTGGCGTGCGCAGCGCCAGATCGGAAAAATCCTCGGCCGTGACCGCGCGGTCGCGATGGCGCAATTCATGAGGTGCGCGCAATTTGACCGTCTCAAGGGTTTCTGCGTCTGATCCATCATGCGCCGCCCGTGGGTTATTTGCCGATTTGATGCCTTTGACCTTGCCTTTAAGCTTGGTAATTGTGCCGCGGCCCACGTTGCCGATGGCACCGCCTCCGGAACGGTATTGGATGGCGACAATTGGCGCGTTCGCGACGGGAATGCGACCCCGAAGCCCGTCACCAAAGGTGATTGCGCCTGCGACCGGATCAAGCATGTAATGCGCTGAATTGGGGCCGGACGCATAGAAATCGGCAACCGGAGTCCAATCTGCCTCGCCACCGACAAGCAATTCCAACGCAGCGGCGCCGGTGTCCGGGTCAATCAGGACCGGCGTCTTGCTAAGGCTAAAGGCTTGTGATGGCCCCCCGTTCGATACCCCAAGACGTTCTTCCTTATGGGTGGCGGCTTGGGTCGCGTGGGCCGTGTTCAAGCGGATCGACTGCAATTCGGCGACAGGCCTGGCCCCCTCGCTGCCTGCGGACTTATATGTTGCGCGCAACCAGTAGAGCGGGCGTAGCCTGTCGTCCGCCAGTGGCGCCGATATTGCAAACGCGGGGTCTAGATCGACCCATTGGGCCTGTGTCAGACGTTTGGGGTCTGGTAGGACTACGGTGTCATCCAGCGCGGCTTGTGCTGCCAGATTTGTCAGCTTGTCCGCAATGGCTGCGGCATCTGTCCCGCAGGCCGCAATCTCGTCCAGCAATGTCGGGTCCACCAGTCCCATGACTTCCCATGCGTCGGCTAGGTCCGTCGGGTCGGCCATCATGAACAGGACTTTTTGCAATTCAGTCAGTGTCACGGGGGGCTTTAGTCCACCAAAGCTGGTCCAGAAATCAGCCGGCAGATCCTGCGGCCCAACGGGCACCGCATGTTGCGGAATTTCCAATGTAACGAGGCCCGTTCGCGCCAGCCCGTCGGTTTCATCCAGTGACGTATAGAGCCGCGACCAGCCGGTCGGGTTACCGTCATCAAATGCGGTGGGTCTGGCGACACCGGTATAAATTTCCCATTCGATTTCAGGCCCTGTGATGCCGTCGGTTGCGCAGCTGGTGGCATTTGGTCCGGCGATCATCGCACCCTGTGCATTCTGGTCCAGAACTTGTGACGCCTCGAAAAACAGGTTTAACGGGCCATGCGGCAGTTTGTCGTTGATGTAGTCCGACAGCGGCTCGGACAATTGCGGGCGCAGGACCAATCCGACATAAATCGAATTGCCCACACCTGCAGGGGTGCCAAAGGGGTGGAACGCATGTTGCCAAACGGTTGCATCGTCGTAAGGCGCGATCATCTGACGGGTGATTTCGCCGTCATCATTGGGGATCAGAACCATGCCGATGGCCGCATTCAGGGCCAACACGGAACGGTCGCTCTCAAACGTCAGATTGCCGCCCAGATCGGGATCATCCACGCTAAAGGGGGTGGATTTGGGCACTGGCACCACCAACACATCGCTGGGACTATCGAGCCTGTCCAACGTCAGTTCAATATCCGCGCGCGCCGGATGTGCCGGACGTGGTGTGATGCCCAACAGATCCAGAAACTTCATATAGTTCAGATCGGGCACTCGGTTCAGTTCGTATAGGATGGTTTCGGACATCCACGCCTGCAGTTCGACCAAGGTCATGCCGGGATCGGTGGCGTTGAAATTGGTGTATTCGGGTGTGTAACGCGGGATCCGGTCGCGGGCCTCGCGCATGAGATCGTCAAAGGTGCGACTGTCCAGTTTTGGTGCGGGTAAGGTCATATCAGCCTCCTGCCCCTTGGCCTTCGTTCAGGTAGAACGGATAGACCATATTGTGGGCGGCATTGTTGGCGCGGATGCGGTAATCCAACTCGATCAACAGAGTATTGGGCGCGTCTCGCTGCGGGGTGGCGCGCACGTCCAGAACGTCGATGCGCGGTTCAAATCGGGTCAGCGCGGCACGGACTTCGGCCACAATCTGGGCATGGGTGTTGGGGGCGTTGGGGGCAAAGACATAGTCGTGAATGCCGCAACCAAATTCGGGCCGCATGACCCGCGATCGTTTGGCGGTCGACAGCAAGGTCCAGATGCTTTCGCTGATGGCCTCTTGGCCGCTTGACCACCCCAATCCGCCGCGCGCATCGACACGGATCGGGAATTTCATGCCCTGTCCCAGAAATGCAGCCATAGTCTAGTCCCCCACCAAAACAGTTGTCAGTCCGGCCATGACCTGACCCTGACAATTGCCGTTGTTCTGGTCTGTGCTGTCGCCCATCCGCACGATTTCACTGCCGTTTGCAAAAACGCTGCCCGATGCAGATGTGAATTCGCATGCAGCGGTTGCACCGTTAAAAGGCTGGGCTGTGGCAGGTTCGCCGCCACTGGATCCGGGAATTGATGAGGACTTGAGGATGACCGCTTTGCCACCCGCATTGACTGAGGTCGCGGCCCCTTGGGCATCGGCCAGTTGGGCGGTGTTGGGATAGGGCAACGGAACCGTGCCGCTCGGGGATGGTGTGTTCAGAATGTCTGGCATTGCGAAACAAATCCCGCTGGTGTGGGCGATGGGTTTGGGCATGTCAGTCCTCGCTTTGCTGGATTTGGATCGCCCGCAAGCGATCAGGGTCATAAGACGCAACAGGCCAAGACGCGCGCCAGACGAGGTGTCCGCGACCTGCGTCAGGGGCTATCACGAATGTATCTAACGCCATTTCAACAGTCTGCCGGATCGCCCAGCGGCGCGGCACGTCGGGGCAGTGACCGGACGCAATCCGCAAGCGGGCAGAATAGGTCGTGGCGGGCAATCGCACCTGATAAGGTGTGTCACTGGCGTCGGCGGTCTGATAGATTTCGACCAAAGCCGAGGGCGGCAAACTGGGCCCCAGCCCGCCCGCCCCAAAACCCGGCGATCTACGATAACTGTTGTTTAGGCGCGGGTGATACGGGGCGGTCCGAACCGTGCCGTTTGAGGTGGTGACAGACAGCGTAGCCGTGCCCGAGGCTGGCAGCCGGTTGGCTTCGTCCATCCCGTGACGCCCGAACAGATTGTGTGTAACGTCCGCCGGTTTGGCGACATCGCCAGTATCGGTAGTTCCGTTTGCCCGGCTCAGCCAGATTTGATTGTTGACGCGAACCTGACCACCTGCTGTCCCTGAGACATGACCTTCGACGATGATATCGGCGCGGTGTTTTTCTGTCACCATATCCGAATGGGCGCCAGTGGGATTGCTGGGGCCTGCGGTGGTCAGCTCTGCGGCTTGCGGGTCCAGAACCACCTCGTGGACGCCGCCCGCGCTAGGGAGTGTGCGAAACCCTGCACGCAAAATAGCGGTCAAGACGGGCTGCGGCATGGGCAGTCGCGCCATTCCGTTGATTGTTGCCGCATCAAAATGCGGACCCTCTGGGCGCTGCGTGATCATGGGTTCAGCTCCACTGTTTTGCCGATGATCGTGGCCGTGCCTGACGCCTCGATCTTGATATCGCCCTTGCTGGTCAAGGTGATGCCGTCTTTGGTCATCGCAATCCGGTTTTCGTGTTTGTCTGCCAAAACGATTCCCGCGTCTTCGCCGTCGATCAGCGTCAGACTGCTGCCGTCCTTGGTCTTGATGATTTTCTCTTCGGGTTTTTTGGTCGGCATAGCTGCCTTGCCACCATACAAAAATCCCAACACAACAGGCTTGCGCCCGTGAAACGCCAAAACCGCAAGGTCACCCTTTTCTGGATCGGGGCTAAACAGTGCCCCTGCCCCGTCGCTGGCAAAGGGGGTCATGACCCGCAGCCAATCGGTCTCGTTGCCCTCGGGTAAATCCAAGCGGCTAACGCGAACCTGACCGGTCTTGATCTCGGATTCGACCTCAATCACCGAGGCGAGGATCAAAGAAGGCGCTAGACTATCGGTCATTTCAACACCTTTTTGGTTGCGGCAAAACTGGTGGTGTATCCAGAGGCGCCATAGCTGTGTGTCGATTGGGTGATGCGGTATAGGCCGGAATACAGACGTCCGGCCTTGGCGATCTCGATCACTGTGCCTGCGCGCAATTCGGGCAGGCCCACAACCGTGCCTGTCGCCGTAATCATCCCCTCGGCCATCTCAAGGAACCGCTTGTTCACGGCGATCGCGACCTTTTCTTCGGTGTCGCCATCGTCGGGTTTGATCACCTCCTTGGCGTTACCCAACAGGCGCGAAATATCAAACGTCTCGGCGCCAAAGGCCTTGGTGTCCAAATCGACGTCCGCACTGTCCCACGTGTGGGATACAATGATGCTGCGTTTGCCGGTTTCAGCGTTCGGATCGCCGCCGCGCCCTTCAATTTCGCCAAACAAGGCGGATGACGACAGGCTGGGGGTGAAATCGATCAGGCTGCGACCCCATTCAAAGATCGCCACAGGGGCGGTGTCATAGGGGGTCGGACGGGCCAGATACAGCTCGGGACCTGTGGCGCCTTGTTGCGTAATCAGTGACAGGCCGTAGTCTTTGGCGCGGCTCTGGACCTCATCGAACAAAGGGCCGTCCAGCTGCATATTCTGTGCCGGCTCGCCTTCGTTGTCGGGGGTGTCCCAAACGACGGAAACACCATTGGCGGAACAAATCTGGTCGACGATTTCTTTGGGTGTGCCGCTGAACAGCCCCTCAACCCACGTGTCCTGTAGCAATTGCTGAAACGCATCCAACACCCGTATCTTGGCCACCGGTAGGCCCGAGGACGGGAACGATGTGGCGACAGATACGACCACACCGTCCATAATCTGCGGCAGATTTCCCTCGTCTTGATACCCCAGAAACAGCGACAGCTTTGCGCCCGGTTGAAGATCCGGCACGGTATCGTCACTGTCGAAATACCTGCGCGGCCCGTCATTTTGATCCCAAGGAAAGGAATAGACGGGCTCGTGCTGATTAGGGTCCCAATCATTGACCGTGAATTCAAAACTATTGATTGCCGCCAGATCGTCGACAAAGCTGATGTCCAGAATATCGCCCAAGGTCCGGCGCCCCAATGGTGAGCCATCTAGATGCATCTCGAATGCGGGGGTCAGGAAACTGCGGTTGCCGGAAAAATCCTCCATCAGCGGCGCCCCCCTTGGTCCAAGGGCGGCAATTCCAACGATGTGCCCGGGGTCAATGCAACCACGTCCGTCAACCGGTTGTGGTCAGCAATCACGCGCCACAGGCCGGCGTCGTCATAGGCGTCATGGGCGATCAACGGCAGGGTCTCGCCCTCGGCCACGATATGCACGCGTGTGTGATCCGCGCTTTGCAGGTTCATTGCGTTGATCTGCTGGGTGATCGTCGCATACCGCTTTAGCGCAAGGTTCACAGTGGCCCGCAGCGGTTTGCCGTCAGGATCGAACAAAACGTAATTGCGGGTCATGGCTGTTACGACCGCCAACATGACGCTTTCGACTTTGCTTTCGCTGGCCATCGATGTCGCAGGAAAGCTGTCACCCCATGACAGTTTTACCAATGGCGGGCGATGTAGCTCGGCCTTGACCGCGACCAATTTTGCCAAGGCCTCAACCCTGCTGGCCACATCGCTGCCTGTCGCTTGCGGGGACGCACCGGCGTCGATGTCGGTGTGATCAAAAAACAGATCGATGGCAATTGTCTCGGCATCGCCGCGCACAAACTGCAGCAGCGGCTGATTAAGGCCCGGAATGGCGATATCACCATATTGCACCGCTTTGGAAAAGCTCAGCTCGCTTGGTGCATAGGGCACTTCGATTGCGTTGCCCAACGTCTTGTCCGGCGTTTCCATCGGTTGCAATGTCAAGGTCGCGGCCATGTTTAATACCTCTGGCCAAAGCTGCGCGGGCGGATCGCGCTCTCGGCGGTGCGGCGGGCGTCTTCGGTTGTGCGCCGGTCCAACTCGGCGCGCATTGCGGCGACGGCAGCGGCAATTAGCTCGGAACGGTCGCGCCCCTCTGGTCCGGCTTGGATCACGGTTTCCACGGTCCCGATTTTGACATCAACCGCCATCTCAAATCCCCAATTTATCGGCTTGTTGCGCAACCGCCTGACCAGGGCTGAACACAAGCGTCAGTTTTTCATGCGCGATTTCAAGGCTTTCCATCGCGATGCCTGATGTTCCCGCATCCAAAGACGGGCCAGACCACTTTTTCGGAATTCCACGTTCAAACCGCCAGATCTTGATCGGAAGGCGGGTTTCATTGGCCAAAAAGATAAGCCCGTCACGCCGCGCCCCCTGTCCGGCCACAAAGCTTTCGTGCCAGATATACAGATCCTCGGAAAACGCGACGCCCTGTTTAAGGGTGATCGAACTATAGCTCGCCCGCCCCGGAAAGCGGAAAACGCGGTCGTTGATCCCGCCTGCGGTGACATCTGTGATGGCCACTTCGCTGTCCAGTCCCGTGCATTCAGTGAACCCGCCCAAGACCGTGCCCGCGGCCGCCATCGCAATTGCGGCAGCGTCCGACCCCGCCGCCCCGCTAGGAAACAGCGTGATGTAGAAATTAAAGCTGGTGAGCGGTCCTAGGAAATTGTCTATCGGCATTTATGGCCCCTCCGTGACACTGACCGCGTCAAACGTATGTCCGACGCGAAAGACGACGAATTCAGCCGGATTGGTCGGGGCAACCGTGACGTCCAGCACCAGCTGACCCGCGTCTGACGCGTCCTGCGGATTGTTGTCGTCGTCGCATTTGACGGTGAACGCAGGCTCGCCCGTCAAGATGCCCTTGCGGTGCACAGTTTCCAGAAACCCACGGGTCATCGTCGCTAGAACATACCGCAGATGGGGCGCATTGGGTTCAAACACCACCCGTTTAAGAACCCGTTCAAGGCTCTTTTCGATGGCATCCACGATCCGGCGGCTGGACACATAGCGCCACGCGCCATTGGGCTGCAATGTGCGCCCGCCATTTGCGCGAATACCGCGACCGGCATAGGCGCGCAGGGCATTTACCCCGACAGGATTAAGCAGGTCCTGGGCTGCGTCATCGATGGTTTCGGTGACGCCTTTGCAGTATGAGAACTGCAGGTTCGCCGCTGTCCTGTGAATGCCTTCGCGGTGTTCGGCACGGGCAAACAGCCCACAGATATGGGCATCGGGTGGCATCGCCCGCTGACCGCCGTCGACTGTGTCGTCGGGCACCCAGACCCAAGGCGAAAACAACGCCAGACGCGGCTCTGGTCCCAGCTCGGCGGCCCATGACAACATCGCGTCCGGCGCGATCCGCGCGGTATTGGGAGAGACCACAGCCACTTTGTAGGGGCCGACAATTGCAGGGTTCGCCATCGCCCGTTGAAGGCGCAGAACCTCGGCGCGTGACAACGCGGCGGGGGTATCCAACGGGGTCAATTCCACTTTTTCGGGTGTTTCGGGCACAAACCGGTCGGGCTGGATCAGGATCTCAAGCGGTGAGAACCCGTCCTTGAGGAACCGCAAAGTGGCCAGACCCAGCGGCAGGTTCAGGATCGTGAAATGCCCGTTGGCATCGGTCACAGTGGCCCCACCCCTACCTGCAACATCGACGATGCAATTGGCGACAGGCTCGTCCCCTTTGGTGACAACCAAGCCGGTGATCTGCCCCTCTTGCACAACGCTTAGATCGCCGCAATCGCGGGGCACGAACATGTCCTCGGCGGCGGCCTGCGGCACCGAAGCCTGCAACGCAAGATCGGGTGCCGCAATCAACGATGTGTCGTCGAGCGCCGCTATCTGGGCCAACGCGCGATCCCAATGTGTGCCGTCAACATCCGTCAATCCGTCAGTGCCGCCACCCAAGTGCGCCATGCCTAGGTTGGGCCATTGGTCGGCGCGGGCCATATCCGCACCCGCAGGCAGGGTCAGCGCGATGTAGCGGCTATTGGCATTCACGCGGGCCACGATATTTGCGGAATGCTCTGGCAAAGGCGCGAGGCCTTTGAAATCTTCGATTAGGATGCCATCGCGATAGATCGACATGTCGAATTCGACGGTCGACACCTGTACCGTTCGCATCGGGTCAAACCCGTCACCCACAAGCGTGGACGCCCAACGAACCACACGGGTCAACGGATCGAAACCGGCCGCGCGGCGCAACACTGTTCGCGTGCCTTGGGACAACTCGAACAAGCTGTTGCGCTCGACGCCGGCTACGGACGCCAGAAGCGTGGACAGCCCGTCTTCGGACGGTCGTGGTATGCTCGTGGTCAACGCCCGCGAACTGCGGGTCAACTCAATCGACAGGCCGTTGCCATGCCCGCCTGTGTCAGGGCGCCGAGGGCCGCCTGTTCTGATTTCGTCGGCGACACGGGCTTGCCACAACGCGGAGTCAGGCGCGCCTTCGGCGTCGCTGCGACGCGGGTCGACACTGGACCACGCAAACGACGCCTCGACCGACCAGCCCTGCCCCAAATCGGCGCGGGCCGCGGTGGCGGTGTCATCGGTGACACGGATCACGTTCAACGTCGCCCCGCCACATTCAAAAAACGCTTTGGCTGCGTGCCACAAATAGCCATGCGCCACAGGACCCCCAAAGACGTCCTGAAAGGTCTTGATTGATTGCACCCGCACCGGAACATAGGCCGGACCTTTGGTTGCATAGCCGGGGATGACAGTCACGTCCCCCCTGACCAGCGGTCCCGGATTTGGTGCGGGTTGCACGGTCTGACGATACAGACCCGGTGTTTGCATCACCGTCATTACGCGGCCAGTAACCAGCGTTCGCAGACGAATTCGATGGATTCGACCGCCGCCTCATTGGCCGTCGCATTCAGCGCGGGCCCCTCGTATTTGTTGACCCACGCGTCAAAGAATTCCCAACGCAGGGCCGGCTGCCGCGCCTCATCCAACAAGATGATCGCGCCGGATTTGCGAATGGTCAGCCCGTCCAATGTGGACTTGCGCCAGTCCCACAACTCTCGGCTTTGGGTATAGCCGCGTTTGAGGGTGATGTTTCCGTATTTCGATAGCGCGGGCAGTTTGCGCACATGGGTCGGGTCCGATCCTACGCGGTATTCAACCACGTCTGTTTCGGTGTTCATCCCCGACACTTCGGTGAACCCTGCGGCCGTAAGGCCTTCGATTTCCAACAAAAAGTTGAATTGAAGATATGGATTGTCAGCCATGAGAGGCTCCTTTCAAATCAAGAGGTTGCTTCGCGGGTCTTCTGAGATATCCGCAAAATGACGAATTCGGCTGGTTTGACGGGGGCGATGCCGACCTCGATGATCATCCGACCGTTGTTGATATCATCTTGGGTCATGGTCACGTCGTAACCAATGTTGACGAAATAGGCTTCTTCGGGGGTTACCCCCTCTAATGCGCCATTGCGCCAGACCGTGTTCAGGAAACCGCTGACGGATTGTTTGACGGCATCCCACGTCGGTTTCGAGTTCGGCTCGAACACGGCCCATTGCAGGCCGGTGTCCAGTGACTGTTCAACCATCAACATCAAGCGGCGCACGTTGATATAGCGAAATTCAGGGTTCGACGTCGCCACCCGACCGCCATAGATGCGCATGCCCAAACCTTCGGAACGCAAATCGCGAAAACAGTTCAGGTTGATCGGGTTCAGGATGTCCTGCTCGCCTTTGCCCAAACGCTTTTCAAAACCGGAAATGCCGCGAATGACCTCGATGGCGGCGACTTTATGCACACCGCGGGCCACATCGGTGCGGGCGTAAACACCCAAGACATGGCCGGACGGCGCGATCTCACGCTCATCGCCGGGATTGCCAAAGGCGTCAGGGATGCGCAGCGCAGGATAATAGACCGCGCCACGGGTATCGTCATAATTTTGACGGTGGGTCCGCGCAGCCGCCACATCCGCGCCAATCGGCGTGTCCAGCACGGCAAAACGATACACCATTTGATTGCAATGGATCAGCAACGCGTTTTGAACCTGCAGCGCGGTCTGCCCGGGCACAGCCACCAGCGACAGGGCGGGTTCGTTCATCAAGGCTTGGATACCTGTGCGTGCATCCGGATCGTCCGAGGCCGTGCCGACAAATGTGGCATCAAGAATCGTGGCCGCATCGTCATCACCGCCCGTTAAGTGGATGTTCTGGGCCTGCGCCATCAACATGGTGCGGAATGCGGCATTGGTCGCGTCGGTCAAACGGATGATGTTGGACCCGCCACTGGCAGAGGGCCGTCCCCTGCCCGCATCCCAAGATCCGACAATATCGGGCGCAAATCGCGGGTGGCCGGTGGTCAACGATAGCCTGTCGAACACCTCTTCTTCGGCGACTTGCCCGTTTTCCATGCGCTGAACAACGAGTGAGAATTCCTGACTGACGCAAGCATCGCCAATCGCATATGTCCCGATCAGCGGATCCGCCAAATCGACAGTGCCAGCCGTGGTATCCACATCGACAATTGTGCAACGCTCGCCGCCGACCGAAATTACGCTGCCTGCAAAAAGGCCGAACGCTGTGGTGACGGTGATCTGCGTGTCACCTGCCGCGGCGCCAATGGTCAGTGTTGTGTCAACAATCGGAGACGGCGCGATGGAACATCGCAGATCATTGCCCCAGACACCGGGCCAACGGGCCATAACCTCAAGGGCGATCACCTCGACCTCGGCTGTGGCACCATTGCCAACAGCGTGGGTCAATTGTGGGTCAATGGTCACATCGTTGCCGGCAATCCCTGTCACGCGGGCGGTTTGATCAGGCAAGGTTAGCGTGTCACCATCGGCCAGACCGGTGATGTCATCCAGCCCAACGGTTGTATCATTCGCCGATACACCGCCTGCGGAAACTGTGTAGGTCGTGCCATCTGCCGCCGTCAGCACAGTTCCAGCCGCGACATCCGCAGCCACAGCATTTACGGGAACAGGATCGGCCAAAGCCGCCCCACCGGTATCAATAGTCAGAACCTGACCGCGCAGGGTTAGCGGGTCACCTGCTGTAATGCCTGTCACATCCGCAAGGGTCACGGTCGTGTCTGTTGCCGCTGCCGCCCCTGTGGTCGTGCTGGCGTTGACGACACGCACGGGCAGATTTGCCTCACGCGCGCCGTCCCCCACGACCCGCACGACATACAACCGCGAGCCGCCGTTTTGGAAAAACCCTTCGGCGGCATAGGGCAACCCGTCGATGCCATTGAACGCAAGCGGGTTTAGCCGCCCGCCAAATATCCGGTTGTATGCCCCCAATGACGTTACAAGCGTCGGGGTGTTTGCAGGGCCGCGGGCACAAACGCCCACCATACCCGCGGTCGAGGTTGACGCCGCCTGTATTGGCATATTGCCGGATGGGACCTCTTCGACGTAGACGCCGGGTGCAAGATATTCTGGCATTTTGAACTCCTGTTGGGATTAAATGGAATAGGACTGAAAGTTGTTTGATGAGGAAAAGTCGGGAACAAAGATTTGATCGTGATCGGCCCCGTTATGGGTGATTGTCAGCGTTTGGCGCGCCGATAACGGCACCGGATGCAGACGGAAATCGCCTTGTCCATCCACCGTTGTGGACAATGGGCCCAACACGATCGTAGCCCCCACCGCAGGTGCATCCGCGTCGTGGTCAATGACCACATGCCCGGTCAGTGTCAGCGGCTTTGGATCGACGGTCAGATCAATTTCAAAGGGTGCATTGGGGATCGAGGTGGCCATGCGACCTGCTGATCCAAAGCCGGTGTCGGATGTCGCAAAATCCGTGTGATCCAGAGCAAGGCTCTCCGAGACCACTTGCCCGTCGGCCAAAGTGACCGCGACGGTTATCGTCACCGCGCCGCTGGGCTGCGGGACCTCGTGGGACGAATGGATCGAGAATGCGTAGTGGCCCGATGGCTTGAACACGGGCACGCCAGACAATCTGCGCGCGGCTCCGTCCCCCGATAGTTCAACTGAGAAATCGATCGGGCGGATCGGTCTGTTTGTGACCGTTTCGATGATCCGGCCCTTGATCAAAACCAAGCGAGAGGCAAGCACAGCATCAGCCATCTGCGACCTCCAGATCCTTGCGTCGGGTGCCCAAAATGGTCTGGTCGACACGCGGCGTGGCCTGTGGGGCCTTGGCCGGATCGATTGCGACGACCTCGACGTGTAGGGTAATCGCCAGCCGCATCGGGGTCGAGAATGCGTTCCACAGGTTTGTTTGGGCATCCAACGCCATCGGCTCGAACCGGACCTTGATCCGTGCGGGCACCGCCCCGTGGCTATCGTCGATCACGTCACCGTCAATGACGCCAAAGCTGGGATTGTCTTGTAGATGTTGCAAAACCAATCCCAACACCACTTGGTTGTCTGCATCGTCGTCATCAAGCGGAGTTAGCAAATACCGCATCCTTAGCGGCAATGGTGGTCGGTGGAACCGGCTGTCGTCGTTGATATCGGGGATGGGACGCTGATTGCGCAGATGGGGATCAATATCGATATGATACAGATAAAGCGAGGCAAGTGCGCTGTCGCCACTGGCCACATCTGGTGCCGCAAGCGAAATCCGGTCAACGCTGGGCAACTGAAACGCAACGCCGGCCGCAGTGGTCAACGTCTCGAATATCTGGCGGCGCAATTCATGCGTTACCGCTTGCACGATTTGGAAATCAGGCATCAAAAATGGCTCTATAAAAAATTAATCGTCTAGAAAAACTGTCGACCGAAAATTGGCCGGAACTTAAAAATATATCTTAACGCTACGAGGGGGTAGATGGGCGGACAAGCAGGGTTTCCCACACTTGACGTTAGGGCACATACACTGATATGCGCGCGAAACTATTTTGCACAGAATGTTCAATAATTGAATGATTTGTTAGGTCGTTCAAATTGTTCATCAAAATCGACACCTTTCAAACCTATTCAGGACCTCATGAAATCGATTCTTGATTACCTTGATCTGGTGAGTTCGGCACGGACGGTCGAACAGCTTTGGCAGATTCACACCGAGCAAATGGCTGCTTATGGCTTTGATCGATTGATTTACGGTTTTACCCGATACATGACGAACACCTCATTGGGTGATCCTCAGGACTGGGTGATTCTGACCAATCACCCCGATGAATATATGGATGGATATCTAGCAAGCGGGTTGGTCGTGAACGCGCCAATGGTGCATTGGTCGCTGGAAAATGATGGTGCATGTAGCTGGGGCGTGCTGGGTCAGATGCTGACGTCGCAGACCCTGACCGCCAAGGAAAAAGAAGTCCTAGACTACAACATGCGTATGGGCGTGACTGCGGGTTATACGGTTAGTTTCCGGTCCGTTTCGCAACGTGTAAAAGGGGCAATCGGCCTAACGGCCCCGATTGGCATATCCCAAGATGAGGTGGACGCGATTTGGGCTGAGCACGGCCGCGAAATTCAAAACCTGAACAACGTGATGCACCTGAAGTTCCTGACGCTGCCCTATTCCGGCCAGCGACAGCTTACCAGCCGGCAACGCGAAGTGCTACAATGGGTTGCGGACGGAAAAACCACCCAAGATATTGCTGTTTTGTTGGGGCTGACATCTGCCACGATCGAAAAGCACCTACGGCTCGCGCGAGAGGCGCTGGATGTCGAAACAACCGCGCAGGCTGTACTCAAGGCGGCATTCCACAACCAGATGTTCGTCGAAGATAGCGCCACGGATTGAAGTAAGGAATACCATACTCCACCTCGACGAGAATTGACCTATGGTAAACTCGTTCCGTGAGTGGTGATGTTAACTGGGAACTACGGCCAGCAGATCTAGTGTATTTTTTGGATGTGACTGGCCACCTTTGGGGATTTCCCCAATTCGGTCGCTAGGATTTCCCCTAGTGAACGAAAAAAAGCCCCGCATGATCAACGTCATGCGGGGCTTTATTCATCTAAATTTACTGATTTAGCTGTTCAGTTTTGCAACTTCTGCTGCAAAGTCTTCTTCGACTTTTTCGATGCCTTCGCCAACGGCCAGACGTGTGTAGCCTGTGATTTCGACGCCAGCTTCTTTTGCGGCTTCGGCGACTGTTACGTCAGGGTTCACAACAAATTGCTGGCTCAGCAAAGTGACCTCGGCCATGTATTTTTTCATGCGGCCAACAATCATCTTTTCGATGACAGCTTCCGGCTTGCCGGATTCACGAGCGATGTCCATCTGGACCTGCTTTTCTTTCTCGACAACCGCGGCGTCCAGCTCTGCTTCGGACAGAGCGGCGGGGTTGGCTGCTGCAATGTGCATCGCAACCTGACGGCCGAATGCTTCGTTGTCGCCAGTCATTGCGACCAGAACGCCGATGTTGCCCATGCCAGGCGCTGCGGCGTTGTGGACGTAGTTTACAACTGTGCCGCCCTCAAGCGTGGCCATGCGGCGCACGGACATGTTTTCACCGATAACAGCAACAGCGTCGGTGACTGTCTGTTCGACGGATTTACCGTCCAAATCGGCGG